>NZ_JABWRM010000015.1:0-166306 GCF_014268955.1 Pseudomonas sp. RW3S2
AGTTCAACGATGGACTGGCTCCGGCGAAAGCTGAAGAAAAACTCAAAACCGTGTCCGGGATGAGTTGACCACTACAACCGGCCAAGTGGAGCCATTCGGGCGTGTCTAGCAAATCAGGAGCGTTTCAGGTGTCGCCATCCGCCTCATCATCTAGCGTCTCACCAGCCTTAAACCCGCAGCTCTCCATAAACATCCAGGCGCGTAGCCAGTTGTGGATCTCGTTAATCTTTAAATTGGAGAGATCCTCGCCCCAACCCTGGCCTGATGCTTCGCGGGCGTAGCGTTCATTGAGGAAGCCAGAGTAGGCCTCGCGCATAATACCCGTCGGCCGGAATGCGAAGTTATGGGTGAAGACGACTTCTTGGCTGTTGGTAACGATCGCCCCCCAGAAGGGGGTCACGACTTCCGCACTGTAATCGTCGGTAAGACAATCCTTGATAGCGCGCTGCGCTAGTCGGATCAGTCGCCCCTCAAAAGCCAGCTCTGGCGTCTCCAGAAATGACTCGTGCTCGCTCTCATCCAGTTGCGATAGGATCGAATTAGCACGGTTTGGCTCCGCGATTCTAAAGGGGTTGAGCGCGCATATAAAAAGGCTGTTGCGATAGTGGCAGGGAATCTCACGCCAAGGTTTCCGAATGAAGCAGAATCCGTGCAGTCGCTCGGCCTCCATTAATTGGGCGGCATAGCCGCTGAGCCCTGACAGGTGCTCGGTGGTCCAATCGTTAAGCCCTCCCTCATTCTCTTCGCTATCGAACCAACCATTGAGGTCGTGGAAGGAAATCACCACACAACTCATCGCGTCGTGTGACAACAGCTCGTTGGTGAAGTGACGAAAGTCATCGTCGCTTGGCAGGTAGAGGTCGAGCTGCAAGCTCTCTAGGTTTACGCTGGGGAAGCTTGGGCGATAGACGATTATATCTCTCTCGTTGATCAGCAGATCATAAAGAAAAGCCTGTTTGGTTATCTTGTTGTCGAGATTTGCGACCAAGACATTGGTGATGTCTTGATGTCCTGATAGAGCGAAAATACCGGCAATGTAATTGCTGTAAGCGAACAGCTCGGAGAACGCATTGCGTTCTGCAGATCGGTCTATTTTTAGCTCCAAGACGAACAGGCCGTCCTCATGGGTGCCGAGCAAGTCGAGTTCCATCGGCTTGGTGTGATCAGTGGGGAGCTTGATTTTGGTTCCGACGAAGGTCCCGTAGCGAATTGTTCCGTGAAGGCGTTCCAGCTTCGCAAGTGCGCGAGACTTTATGATTCGCCAGAGTTGGAAATCAGGCTCCTCGGCGCACGGCTCAACCTCATCCACGTCAAATAGAGGGCAGTCGACAATGACAGCCTCCAAGCCCGTAGCGTGGAGATGCTTGTGAACATCATCTTCAGAAAACTTATTCATGGCGGCTCTCAAGATGGGGTTGAACCCGGTTAATCATTAAAATTTTCGCTAGGTTAATGCCTACCGGCTATCGCCGGCCGCTTCTGGCTGATTTATGCCTGTTATGAAGGGGCGGAGTCAGCCAGGAGCAGTCGCTCAGCAACTGTTCTTGGTTGATCGCTTAAGCCTATGAGGGAAGGTTGTGTAGCACCATTAGTGCTCTGACTAGCTCTACTCCTCTGCCCCAACTGCCAGAGCATCACTCCAAAGTCTGTCGAGATCGACGTCCTCGCTGGCAGGCTGCTTACCGTCTAGCAGCCGGTCGACCTGGATCACCATTGGCAGCTCAAAAGCGGTACCAGTGACCACACAACACCCTTGTGAGAGTCCCGGGATGAGGCTGCGAGATAAAGAATCCAGCGTAGAGATCGTATTGTCGATCAAGTACAGATCACGATCATTCACCAAACGGTGAATGAAGAAATTGTGTAGCTGCGAGACGATTGTGGGCGAGATGTCAGCGGGGCGCTGGCTGGCGATGGTAATGAACATCCCGAATTTTCGCCCTTCTTTGATGATCTACTCGAACTGTTCGAGCCTATAGTCCTTCCAGGTTTCACTTTCTCTCGCAGATTGATCGGATAGGATATTGTGTGCTTCGTCAACGATGAGATGGATGGTGCGGTCGGGTGGATTAGCGACTGCGGCCTTGTGGCTGTTGTAGTAATGCTTGGCGAACAGCAGCGGCAGAACCTTCTTGATCTCGTTGTTGCAGCGGCGCATCGAAATGACCGTGAGCAGGTGGTCATCTTGCGGCAAATCCGAAACCATCAGCACCTTACGCAGGTTGGCGAGTGAGGACTCGACGCGCTTCAGAAGCGGCTGGATATGCTCGAACTGAACATATCCGGCGTTCAAGTCTGACAACAGCTGCAGGTTGACGCGGAGTACAAGCTGATCAAATTCATCAAGCCCATCGGCGTCCAACGTTTCTACGGTTGGGGCGATATGCGCTGCGTATCGCGTACCATCGGTACCGATGAACTGCCCGTTGTAGGTAAAGCGACCACCTGTCCGATGCCAGGTGACGTCTGCCAGCATGTCCTGGACTTGCTGGTTCTCCATACGACGCGCAACGGTCCTCATCAAATCCAGCGTCGCAGGCTTAACCTCGCCGGCGCAGAACGACTTCTGGAACATTCGCTTCGCATAGTTCGCAAGTGAGCCCTGTATCGCTCCATAGCGTTCCCAACCTGCAATGACACGATTGAGGAAAGGCCTTTGTGTATTCGGTGTGGCCTGAAAGAGCAGGGACATAGTTTCGAGCTGCCAGAACTCCTGCGTTGCCAGCGGAAACCGGGAAGCGGGATCGTTCAGGTTTGGAGCGGTAAGCGTTGACAACTGGTAGACGGTTTTGTGATCCGCTGCCGCGAGCTGCTCGCCGCCGTACTCACCATTAAAATCCAAGATAATGAAGCGGCTCTTACCTGTAATGAGAGGCAGCTTTTGATCGAAAAGAACGGTGTATAGCTTTGCCAGAGTATTCGACTTGCCGCTTCCGGTATTGCCGAAAATGCCAATATGACTGTTGAAGAGCCGCTTCCACGGCAACCCAACCGCGATTTCCTCTTTCAGCATAGTCCCAACTCTGAAATCGCTGTCCGCATTGCGATCGAAGATTGATCTGATTTTCTCCTCGGGAAGCAGGTAAGCCGCATCCTGGATCATCGGCAGATACTTGATGCCCTGAGTGAAGCCAGAACGGTCGAAGTATCCAATCGGCCTAGCCTCTACCTTCCGCACAAACGTCTGCCGGCCGTCATGCATCTCAGTGCGGCTTTCGTCCAGATACTCGCCCTCGACGATGCAGATGATGTCGCGGAAGCCGCGCTGGATGGATAGGTATTCACGGATTGAGACTCCCTTGTATTTCTCTCCTTCATAGAACAGGGTTTCCTTACTCGACTGTTCGTCGATTTTCAGAACCAATTTTGTTCCATGGACGGCGATGATCTCGCCAACGCGAATACTCATATCAGGCTCTCAAGGTCTGCATCGGCCGCAGGAAGAGCTGCTGGAGCTATGGGGGTAGTCGGTGCAAGAGCCGCAGCCTCCGGCCAAGCCAATACCTGCTCATTGAATGCGGTGAAGTCCATATCCCCACTCTGCAGCATCAGGCACTTTACGTTACGGTTTCCCTTGAACTTTCCCTCCATTTCGGCATGCCCAGACTGGCTGTAACAGCAAACAAACACCTGCAGCCCCGGATTGGAAAGAGAACGCATCACGAGGTTGAGGATGTGCTCGTCGGCAAACGAGAACCCGAAGGTGATGAGCACGGCGTTGGGCTTCTCAAGCTCATAACTGAGCAGCCGCAGCATTTGATAGTAATGCTCCTCGTAGACCGTCTCATGGAACTTCCACTTGGTCGGGTTGACGATAGGAATCTGCTCATATTTGTCCCAGAACGCGGCCAATTCTTCATCGGAAAAATCTGGGACTGGGACGTCGGCAAGCGTCGAAGCAGGGTTATTAAGCGCATACGAAAATGGTTGCAACAACGCCATAGCGTCAGCATTCAGAAGACTTTCGCGGCTAGACAGGTCGTAGCTAACCTGAATTGCCGCGTCCAACTGGCTCCAGTAGACCGACCCATGCAAATGGATTAGATTGATTTGAGGGATGCTGCTCTGATGACGGCCGAAGACTCCGGTCTGGCAAAGGTAAGACCCGAAATTCCGGGCCTGTAGGATGCGCCGCGTGAATCCTCGCGCACCGTCATTTAGCACGAAGTCAGTGTGACCCTCCTTGATAAGCGCGTCAGCCACGAGCGGGAAGCAGCCGTCATAGTTTGTCGTGAATACATTGCAACGACGGTCCAGCGCTTTGCGGCGCTTTACCATTTCGAGTGCTGTTGCGAGGAAGGTGCGGTAGTTCTTGATAACCGTGGCGCCTGCTTCTCCGGCCACAGCCTGTTCTAGGCTAAGTTGCTCGGCAGGACGGATACAGCTGGCGTAGTAATGCATAAACAGCGGGATGAGGCGCCGGTCGCCCTCGCGGTCAAATCTGGTAGCTAGATCTTCCAGCGTGTAGCGCGAGCTGCCCTCACCAGTTTGGACCTGCAGTTGAAGGGTCGGGAGCAGGCCGAACGATGCACCTGATCCGAAGAGGAAGTTGATGTCTTGGTTGTAGATGTCGCCGATAGGAATCACTGGCTGTCCTCCCTGGCTGCTCAGAATCACGCAAGGAGATGATACATCTCGCAATGGGCAGAGTGCCACCAAGGGGCCATGAATAACAACGGCGCGAACGAAAGCGACCTCTTTACCGCTACAGCTAATGGCCGTTAGGAGCCCATTCTGACGGGCTGCTATGGGTCGATATCGGCCAACCATAGTTACACCGAATCTCTTGTTACACTGCTAGAGCAAAGCGAAGGTATGAGCGTGTATAACTGTTTTAGCCTTTAAAAATAACAAGTTGCGCGTTGTCGTTACACCCGTTACACCTGTTACACCGCTTTGGGTTCGTAGTTATCAAGTGACCCCATGCCCCCTGGTTGGTCGTGCCTTCAGCGGTTGAAGCAATTCCCACCTCCCACCTCCCACCTCCCGGATCCTAGGAGCCGCCGGGGACCCTGAAAGAAGTGGCCAGATACGGGGCTGGAAACCCGCGGCTCTTTGTTAGCGGCAGGGCGCCCAGCTTAGTGAACTGGTGAATCAGGTGAACCGGGGTGAATTGTGCAGCTTCTTGAACACGAAGCCTTATCGTTACCGTACCCGCAAAAATCAGCTCTTCAAGCAGCCGCTCGACAGACTTCAATGATTGAAATTTCAGTAACCTAGCGGCCAGTCCGCTAACACGATGGCGCGGGTTCCCGTCCCCGCATCTTTGGAGGAACGGTAGGGGCCCAGCGGTTATTGGTTGATCGTTGAGCCCTAACGCTCCAGCTTTCGCTTGCAAATTCTCAAAAAGTTCTCGTAGAGGGGCACGAACATTCGGGCCTCTTCATTCAAGACTCTCGCCTCCTCAAGAACCGATGCTGGGCGTGGTCCTGATGCGCGCATTCTGTCCGAGTAAACCGATAGAAGGCTTCCGCCTTGAACGGGGACTGTTTTCCCTACCAGGTGATTGGACATCCTTTTCGCAGCCTCATATAGGATTACAAGCTCCGCTTGAAGGACAGGGTCGAGAAATTCTTTTTCTGGTTGGTCCCACGCTTCATAAAATCGATACAACGGCTTTATTTCACCGGCAGCAAAGGCATCACCGAAGTCGTGCTCTCGAAGCAGCCGCACCGTCGGTTCAAAGGGGAATACTGTCTGAAACTCTTGGAACAAACGCTGATCGTGGCTTGGCTCTGTCCTGCCGCCAGAACTGATTGGGCGGAGCTGAGGGTAATGCTGAAACAGCCTCGTCTCATCGCGTGTGAGGTCGGACCAAATGTCATTCCAAAATAGGACAGCAACCTCGAATCCTCCTGTCGCTTTTCGAGATTCGGACATCGTCCGAACCTGATGCTGCACTGCTTTATCGGTCTCTGCTGAGGTTGCGATGAATAGAGAGGCTAAGCGAGGTTGGAACGACTCAGCTTTTTCAACCTCTTCGTTGATCATTCTTGGCGAGATTCCTGACCATGTATTCTTGCACTGAATCCCAACGAGTCGGCCTTCGTGATCGTTACCATAGATGTCGACACCATCTTGACGTTGGCCCTGGCGACCGTGGCGAGTGAAATCTGGATTAGCCCAGCGATTCTTTGCCGCAGAGCAAACTATTTCCTCGAACTCATCCCATGATCGCGGCGGGGCCACGCGTAAATCGGCAAGGGTAGGCACCTTTACATCTCCATGAATGGTTGGCTCCTGGGGGAGGAGAGTATAAGTCTTCTCTACCGTCGACATGCGCATGTGGCCGCAAGCCGTCTCTGGATGAGGCAGATTTTGGTTTAGGGATACATTTAGGGATACGCTCTGCAGGACAATGCCATGAAGCTCCGTAATGATTGGTCAATAATGGCCATATTCGATTCCTGTCTCCGCACCAGTCCCACCCCTTTCCCCCCCAGGCGCATCTCCGAACTTCCCCACCCTCTACCAGCACTTACCTCCCTTGAAGGTTGGCTCGAGCCCACTGCTCGGCGGTCGTGACGTTAATCGCCTGCTGTTCATTAAAGGTGCCCGCTTTCGGCCAGGCCACGCCTCGGCCCTGGGCAAACACGGCCCGGTACTTCTTGATGTGATGAGTCGGGTCTTTTTCCAGTTCGTCCATCAGATACGGAACCGTCCATTCATTACGTTTGAAAGGTCGTCCAAGCACACGTTCGAGCAACCCAGCAACTTCATCGTAAGTAACCGTGTCGCCCGAGAGATACACGATTTCGTTGCGCAAGCGGGGCTCGAAGAAAACGATCTCTGCTGTCAGCGCCCCGATGTCATCGGGTGTGGTCAGTGTGACGCTGTTATCCAGCCCGCCCAGCGCGTTCACCGTGTCATTCTCGAAGTCCACCACTTCAAAAATGGGCTCAAACATGAAGCTGGTGAACATGCCCGTCGAGATGATGACCCACTCAGTCTTGTCTTGAGCCCTCAGCAACTCGCGAACGTCAAGCTGGGCATCGAAAAGGTCCTGCGGGCTTCCGCGTCCAATCACCTCAAAATCCACGCCGAACTGCCACGGGAAATAGCGCTTGACGCCGGACTTCAGAGCCGCAGTGGCAAGCTTCATCGGAGTTTCTCGGCCTGCAACCATCCCTGCGCAGCCAATGACGGTATCGAATTGAGCGAATACCGCCGCAAGCTGGTCGATGGAGTCGCTCACCAGATCGGCAGCGACCATCTGAATGCCGAGGCTACGAAGCTCATCGATTTCGGCTTTTTTCGCCGGGACTTGGGTGTTGATGGTGGATTCGCGCAGCAGCACGCTGACCGTTGAGCCTGGGGCTCGTTCTGCAACCCGAGCAAGGTTGCGAAGCACGGGCAGCCCAAGCTCTCCTGCGCCTAATACGAGGATCGATTGAGGGGTTGGCTGGGTGGGATGGGGCATGATTTGTCCTGGTTAAAGTTGCCTGTAAGATGGACAAATGCTTGCACGACTATGCAGCGCTCGTAAGAAGGCACACGCGTGATACCAGGGGGAAGCATGGCCGATCATGAAGCTTTGAGGCAGGCGCAAGCCATCTGCCAGACGCTTAGAGAGGATGACGATGGGGTCAGGCGTGAGGTACTTGCACATGCGGGCAGTCGCTGGTCTCTGGGCATTCTGCATGCGCTAGGTGTCTACGGCACGATGCGCCACGCCGATATCAAACGGCAGTTGCGTGGCATTACACAGCGCATGCTGACCAAGACACTGCGATCACTTGAGCGGGATGGCTTGGTCAGCCGCCACGAGTTCCAAGAGATTCCGCCCCGTGTTGAATATGACCTGACTGCGCTGGGGATGCAGCTGCTTGTCCGCATGTCGCCTATTTGGACGTGGGTGGTTGAAAACGTGGAGCAGATCCGCGAGGCCCGCCACAGGTTCGACAGTCAGGACGGAAAGACACCGTTCTGGCAAGAGCCCGTCCCAATGCCTGCAAGTTAGGTTACTGGCTATGACAGCCCGCTGATAGAGCAGGCTATAACAGCGAAGAGAGACAAATGATTGTCGCGGAACACATCGAGAGTTCACCTCGAAACTGTCTGGTCCGCGATACCCTCATGGCGGCTAACGCTTCCGCTTACAACGCCTACAGCCACGTCCTGTCCATATGGGGCTTAGCGCTGTAACCTGTAGATCGGATCTGTGCTCGATCAGCAAGCAGGTCGAGCACTTGAATCTGGCCTACACCTTAGCCCGCCCGTGCCGAAATCAGCTCGAACGGCGCCTCGTTCAATAATCCGCGGGCTATGTCCAGGCGTATCGCGTATGGTGCCCACGTGTGCCTGTTCTGGTACAACAGTTACTTTCGACTGCTGCGGAATCACAGTCGCACCCCGCTTGTCCCATGACTCACCTAATCTTTCGGAAGATCGGGCAGTCGGGCGCTGCTAATAGCCAATTACACCAGGATTTTTATGACCCTGCAGAAGCGTAACAACGTCCATATTGTTGGGGACGGAGGGGTAACCTTGATCCTGGCGCATGGGTTTGGCTGTGACCAGAGCATGTGGCGGTTGCTGGTGCCGCATTTCTCCAAGAGCTTCCGCGTTGTTACCTATGATCTGACCGGCGCTGGGCAGTCTGAGCTTGAGGCGTACGATCATGGCAGGCACGCGTCGCTGTGGGGGCACGCAGCGGATCTTAACGAGATCATCAACGCGTTTGCGAAGGGCCCCGTGATCCTGGTGGGGCACTCGGTCAGCTCGATGATCTGTGCCTTGGCCACTGTGCAGTCGCCAGAGCGGATTGCTGCGCTGGTGATGATCGGCGGTTCGCCTTGCTACGTAGACAAGGGTGACTACACAGGCGGATTCTCGCCGGATGAAGTGCTGCAAATGCTGGCAACCATCGACGACAATTATCTCGGCTGGGCCGGGACCATGGCACCTGTCTTGATGGGGGCACCGGGGCAGCCGGGGCTTCACGAAGAGCTGCTGGAAAACTTTGCTCGCACCAACGCCTTTATCGCCAGGCATTTTGCCCGTGTGATCTTCCTGTCCGATCACCGGCAGGACATTTGCGGGCTGTCGACACCCACGTTGATCCTGCAATGTCCCGGCGACGTGGTCGTGCCAATGGAGGTTGGCGATTATCTGCACCAGGTGCTGCCCGACAGTACGTTGAACATCATCAACAATATCGGCCATTTCCCGCAACTGAGCGCGCCCAGTGCATGCACGGCTGCAATGGATGCTTTCTTCGTAGAACGTGGGTTCAGTGATGGATGACACCGCGCAGTTGCTCACAGCAGCGTATTTCGAGAACGCCCCGTGCGGACTGGTTGTCATGGCCGCGGATGGCACCATCATCCGCGCCAACCAAACGTTCTGCGATTGGCTGGGATACGACTCGACGCTGATGCACGCGTGCAGTTTCGAGCAGTTGCTGACGGTGGCGGGGCGTGTGTTCCAAAGCACACACTGGAAGCCATTGATGGACATGCAGGGCTCTGTTGCGGAGGTTAAGGTCGACCTGCAACATCGCAATGGAACAGCCGTTGCCATGTTGCTCAATGGTGTCCGGCAGGCAAGTGACGACGGGGTCGTCTACCAGTTGGCGTTGTTCGGCATTAGCCAGCGAGACCGCAATGAGCGGGGGGTATTCTTGGCAATGCAGCGCGCCGAGGAACTGCTGGCACAGAAGGCCGCCGCCGAATCAGCTTTGCAACGCGCCCAAGTCGAGTTGGCCGCAGCCTATGAAGATGTGCAGCATCGGGCACTGCTCGCCGAACGAATGGTCGCTGTGGCTAGCCATGACCTGAAGAATCCGATGACGGCCATCAAGATGGCTACTGAGCTGCTTGCACGCGATGTCCAATCCGACCGGGGGCGTCGCCTGCTGGGCAGCATTGGCACTTCTGCCGAAAGAGCGCAGCGCATGATCGTCGATCTTTTGGATTTCGCTTCGATCAAACTCGGTCAGGGCATCGGTATCCGTCGCCAACAAGTTGATCTTCTGAAGGCCATGGACCAATCGGTGAGTGAGCTCAGGATTGTTTTTGGCAACGCAAGCATTCGTCATTTGTCTCGGGGGCAAGGGACATTCGAGGTGGATCAGGACAGGTTGCATCAGATGATCGGTAACCTGGTCGCCAACAGTGCGGCATATGGCGACCTTCGCTATCCCATCACGCTCACTACTGAGTTCTGCGGCAACGGTGTGGTTTTGAGCGTTCACAACCACGGCCCTGCCATCGCCGAGGAATTGGTGCCCAAGTTATTCGAGCCGATGACGCGTGGTAGCGACCGGCAAGATACGCTGCGTTCGCTCGGGCTTGGTTTGTTTATCGTCAAGCAGATCGCCGAAGCCCATGGTGGCCGGGCTACCGTGACGTCCAACCCAATCTATGGCACCACTTTCATCATCCACTTGCCCTATTGAACTGCCGGCACTGCCGAACATTCCCTCACGGATTAAGCGACACTCCAGAGCCTCAGTCGTCAGTCAAACCTTTCCCCATCGCTGTGTATTCAAGCGTATGCCGTTGGCCTTTGGAGTCTTCGTAGATCATGCGCGCGGGTACCAATTCGCGCACGTCGGGCACTTCGCTCACGGAGATCACTCGGGCAATGTCCAGGTGCTGCGAGTAGTTGTACCGTTCTACCGGCGGCTGCTTGAAATCCTGCGCCACTTCATTGGCCATTGCCGTGCTGCAAAGGCCGCCAAACACCAATGCCACTAACGCTTTCATTTTCAAGTTACCTGTCTGTAGTGAGGGGGCTTGCGGCGCCGCGAGCGCCGAGTTGCACCCAGTTTTCTACAGGCGGATTAGTTGAGGGTTAACAGAGCAGGGTCGCCGGCCCTGGGCGTATGTCGGACTGTTCCCAAAATGCGGTTCACAGCTTCTGCTGGCTTCGCCGCGCCTTGCGCTGAAGCCCCGTTAGGCATAAATTCCCCCCAGTCGCGGCAACCTCCGCGACCGGGTTTGGCGACCCGTACGAAAAGGCGCATCGGCGCCCCGATCACGATTGCAGGCGCTTTTTTTGTGTCCGCAGTTTCGTGCAATGGCGGCTGTGCGTGGGAGACCCTCGGGTCTGCCGGGTTCCTTTTCCTCGGTTCGCCAACCTGCGTACAGCTGCCACCCAATCGTTTGGCGACGATTGACGTGGTGCTTCAACTGAAAAGGATCTCATGCATGCTTATCGCTATCCCTTACAGGATCCTCGCATCCGCTCTCCGCCGCTGCTCATCAGCGCCGGTATCTCGACCCCATCGCTTTTTCCCTGTCCATAGTCAGCCCACCCGCGAACTGAGGCAGGTGTCCCATGACTGACCACGAGCGCCTTTCCACAATCCAATCCTATGCCTGGACCCTCGAACTCCTGGGCGAGGCACTGGCTCAATACGATGAACTGCTTGAGTGTGAGCACAACCCGCAGTTGAGCGGTCGAGGTGCGGCGGGGATTCACCAGGCCATCCGCATCATCGGTCGGATGACGGCGGAGGAGTGTGGGAGGTTGATTGATTTGGCGGGGGAGGCTGTGTAGCTGTTGGAGGTGTTGTTGGCCCTCGATTGCCGGGGCCGCTTTGCGGCCCTTTCGCGGCACGAGGCCGCTCCCACACGGACTGGGTGTGGGCTAGCGACGGAGCTTTTCATAGGCGATCCATTCCTCGCGCATTCGCCGGATCACTTGAAGTCTTTTGCACATTTGGCGGTAGCGGCGGCTGTTGTAGCAGGCGAGGGCCGAGGTGGCCGAGAGCATGCCCACCAACGAAAACAACTCTAATCCAGGCTTGAAGTAGCTTATGCAGTTGGCTGCAAGGCATATCACCAATACCCCTACAATCCACCATGTGAATTTTCCTCTGCCACGGATTACCGAGTACTGAGCGCACCCCAGCACGGTCGTGCCCAACATCAGCAGAGTAAAGGAGTACTCAAGGTAGTTTGGATGCTTGCGAAAGTAGACATCTGCTATGGCACCTGCTCCCGTAGAGATGGCGATAATTGCCAGCAACATTGCCAGCGCAAGGATCGGGAAAAATCGTTTGAGAAAGGTGCCTAAACAAAAGGTAAGAAACATCATTCGCTGATTTCCTCTATCAGCATTACAGCAAGGTTCTGGACCATCCCGTTCCCGATGATGCCGATGCCGCTAAGGATGGACTCACTGATAAGTGCAATGGTCGATTTCCTGATTTGTGCGGGCATAAAGCGTTTGGGAAGGGTACCGAGACGTTGTTTGAGTTTTAGTTGTTTACTCGTCAGCGACGGGTGTTTGATCGAGAGGATTTCTCTCATCAGCGTGCTGCGTTGCTGGCGACTCAGTGTTCTACTCAACGAGAACCATCCTGCACCTGTCAGGCTTTTGCGCATCTGGAGATATTTGATCGTGTTCAGAGAGGCGCTGGCGATTCCGAGCAAAGAGATGATGTCTAGCAGCGGTGCAACAATCTTGAACCAAGTTTGATTATCGAGTTCATCATTGCTTTCCGGGGCGTGAAGCTCCAAGTGAACACGGCGCACTCCAATCGCACACTGGGCGGCAGATGCCAATAAAGCTCCGTAACCAGCAATGCTGATAGCAATCCCGGGGCCACCGGTGATAGCAGTCAAAACACCTCCATTCACTATCAACAGCAACCCGCCGATAAATCCCGTACACGCCACCCCAGTATTCCAGAGATCCGAAATCAACCTGGACTGCCGCGGATCCTTCACCTGCTGCTCAAGATACTGCTCAGCCGTAACCGGCCTAGGCAGCTCCTGCAACACCACCCTCTTCGGCAGCACACTGCAAACAGGCTGAAACGCCCGCAAGGTAATCGCGTTGTAATGAGTATCGACATAAACCACCCCCGCCCCAACGATGGCGGGATCGCGGTCGATTGCGGCATATAGTTTGGGAAGATCGATCGAGCTTTCGATCCGCGCTCGGGCGAAAGGCTTGAACGGGTTGCCACCTAATTCCGTGATGGGCGGGCGAGGCATGACGGGTCCTGAGCAGGGCATCAGGAGAGACCGTTGGGTCAGCCGCTAGCCCGCGATTGAGGGACTCGCGAGCATAAGAAGGCGCTATTGGCGGGTATGTCGGACCGTTCCGATATGATTGTGGGAGAGCGCCGCCGCGAGCTTTGCCCCTGGTCGTGGGACACGTCGCAACGACGCGGACTGTTGCCAGCGAAGTTTCATCATCTTCCGTAAGCACTACCGGTTTGAGGGGGCGGCCAGTCTGTTCGTCCTTGACGCTCAGCAGCCCGTGCTCGGGCACCATGGGCATGAACTCGTCATGCGCGTGGGCCCTAGTTTCGTAGGCCCCGTCGGTCCGGAGGCTACCTCACCACCTGGGCCAGGTTGCCGATGAACTGCCGTAGCCATTCATGATGCGGTTTGTTGTGCCGGGCAATGTCCCAGACCATGAAACAGCGGAACGACGGCACCGGGAAGGGCACCGGGCTCACGGTCAGGTCGGTCATCGCCGCATAGCTCTCGGCGGCGAAACTTGGGATCGTGGCGATCACTTCGCTGTTCATCAAGGTGCTCAGTGCACCGCTGAAATGGGTGAACGAGGCGGTGACATGGCGCGCATAGCCTGCCGCCTCGAACATGTCGTCGATGAAGCCGCGGCGGCCATCGTAGGAAATCCGCACGTGATTGGCGGCGAAATAGTCTTCCAGGGCGATGGGGTCGTTTGCCGCTCCATTGCGTGGACGGTAGAGGCAGGCGTAGGACGAGGAAAACAGCACCTGCGAGGAATAGCTGGTGTTGAAGTCCTTGGGTTCGGCACAGATCACCAGGTCCATGTCGGGGTCTTGCAGCGATTGTTTCCACAGCGAGCTGTTGCTCTGGTGGAAGGCGAAGGTCACGCCCAGGCCTTCGGCCGCTGCGGTGTTGACGATGCGCGGCGCAAGGCAGGCCTCGATATCGTCAGACAGGCCGATATTGAAGACATAGCTGGAATCGTGCGGCGAAAAGTCGGGTTCTGTGCCCAACAGGCCGGATATGGAGGTCAGGGCTTCGGTGATCTTCGGCGCCAGCTCCATGGCCTTGCGCGTGGGTTGCATGCCCGAGGCGGTGCGGATGAACAGCTCGTCGCCGAAGTGCTCGCGCAGGCGGCGCAAGGCCGAGCTCACTGCGCCCTGGGTCACGTGCAGCATGGCCGAGGCTCGGGTGGCGCTGCGTTCGTTCATCAGGCAGTGAAAGGTCAGCAGCAGGTTCAGGTCGATCCGAGAAATATTACGTACGTTAATCCGGCTCATATTTCCTAATCGTTTGCCCCGTGGTCGGTGGTGTTTCTAGTCTGGTGCCCACAACAGATAACAACACATAGGTGGATCCGGTGGGCACGATTTCGCATAGCGTGGGTGAAAGCAATACCCATACCAGGGGTGGGCAGGTGGATATCCGCAAGCGCGCCATCGCGGTAGGGATCGGCAACTTCATGGAGTGGTTCGACTTCGCCGTGTACGGCTATTTCGCGGCGGTGATCGGGATGCTGTTCTTCCCGTCCAGCGCGCCTGGCGTGTCGCTGCTGTCGTCGCTGGCGGTATTCGCCGTGGGCTTTCTCTCGCGGCCGTTCGGGGCGCTGATCCTGGGGCCGATCGGTGACCGTTTCGGCCGCCGGGCGGTGCTGATCATCACGGTGTTCGGCATGGGGGTGTGTACCACGATCATCGGGTTGTTACCCACCTACGAGGCGATTGGTATCGCAGCGCCCGTGCTGTTGATCGCCATGCGCTTCGTGCAGGGGATGATGGTTGGCGGCGAGTGGTCGAGCGCGGGCATCTATATCGTCGAGAGTGCGCCGGCGAATCGCCGTGCCACGGCGGCCAGCGTGATCACGGGGACTGCCGGGCTGGCGTTCCTGTTCGGCACCTTCGTCGCCGCGACCATCACCACCACGCTCAGCGACGCGCAACTGACGACCTGGGGCTGGCGCCTGCCGTTCGTGGCCTCGATCGTCATGACCGGCATCGCCATCTTCATTCGCCGCAAGCTGGGCGATACCCCGGTGTACGAAGAGATGGTGCGCCAGCGCGATTCGGCGCAGGCCCCGAGCAAGGCGGTGCGGCGCCGGGCGTTCATCACCACCTTTGCCTTTTCGGCGCTGTTCGGGGTGTCGCTTTATTACTTCGTCACCTACGCCAACAACCACCTGGTCACCACCGTGGGGCTGCCGCGCAGCACGGCGCTGTGGCTGTGCAGCATCGCGCTGGTGGTGTACGTGATCGTCAACCCGCTGATCGGCCGGCTCAGTGACCGCATCGGCCGGCGCAAACTGTTGCTGGGTGCTGCCGCGGCGCTGACGGTGCTGGCGTTTCCGATTTTCCTGTTGATCAACAGCGGCAACAGCGCGGCGATCCTGCTCGGCTTGATCATCCTGGGGGGGCTGGTGGCGGTCACGGCAGTGATGGACGTGGTGCTGCTGGTGGAGGTCTTCCCGGCCTCGATCCGCTCCACCGGCGCAGCGCTGGGGCACAACCTGGCGCTGGCGATCCTGGCAGGCCCGGGGCCGTTCATCGCCGCGGCGCTGATCCGCATGACCGGCGACGCCAACCTGCCCGCTGCCTATCTCGCCGGGGTCTCGCTGCTGTGCTTGCTGGTGCTGTGCAAGACCTTGCCGGAAACCCGTGACAACGACATCAGCCGTTTCTAACCACAGACAGGAGTCATCATGACCCGTGTAGCAATCATCCAGGCCGCTTCCGTTCCTTATGACGCGATGGCCAGTGTCGAGAAGGCCGCCGGCATCCTGCGGCGGGTGGCGGAGCAGGGCGCACAACTTGCGGTGTTCCCCGAAGCGTTCATCGGCGGTTATCCCAAGGGCGCGGCGTTCGGCAGTGTGGTGGGCAATCGCAGTGCTGCCGGGCGCGCGCTGTACCAGCGCTACGTCGAGGGTGCGGTGGCCCTGGACGGCCCGGAGCTTGCGGCCTTTGCCGAAAGCGTCGAGCAGACGGGGGTGACCGCGGTGGTCGGCATCATCGAGCGTCATGGCCGCACCCTGTATTGCACCGCTGTCACCCTCGCGCCGGGCCGGGGCATTGCCGGTTATCACCGCAAGCTCATGCCGACCGGGCAGGAGCGCCTGATCTGGGGCTTCGGCGATGGCTCGACCATTGAGCCGGTGCAGACCGACTTCGGTGTGCTCGGCAGCGTGATCTGCTGGGAGAACTACATGCCGGCGCTGCGCCAGGCCATGTATGCGCAAGGGGTGCAACTGTACTGCGCACCGACTGCCGACGATCGACCGTCGTGGGCCAGCTCCATGGTGCATGTGGCGCTGGAGGGCCGGGTGTTCGTGCTCTCGGCCTGCCAGGCGATTCGCCTGGGCGAGTATCCGCAGCAGCACCGCGAGGCGTTCGGGCTGGACTTCGCCGACGACGACTACGTGATGCGCGGGGGGAGCATGATCGTCAGCCCCTTGGGCGAGGTACTGGCCGGGCCGGTGTTCGATTGCGAGACCGAGTTGTACGCGGATCTGGACATGAGCCAGTTGAGCCAGGGCAATCTCGACTTCGATGTGGTGGGCCATTATGCGCGGCCGGATGTGTTCGAGCTGAAGGTCAATACCGCGCCGTTGCGGGCGGTGAGTTTCGACGGCTGAGATCGCCGGGGCCGCTTTGCGGCCCAATCGCGGGACAAGCCCGCGATTGTATCGCCCTGTATCTCATCCCTGATCCTGCGTACTTGCATACAAATCCCTCCCTCCCCGGATACGCCCCCGATACACGCTGACGTTCAAATGGCTCCACCCGAACGAACGGGGCCAGGCGCCCCGGTTCATCGGCTCTCTCGCCCTAGGGGCAATGAACCCAGCGGTACGACCGCACTGACATCCGGAGAAATGCCATGTCCCATACCCCGATTTCCAGCAAGGCTCGCATCGGCCTGTTCGCCATCGCCTTGGCAGGCGGTATCAACGTCACCAGCTCCGCGTTCGCCGTTGAAGCGCTGCCGCAGGGCTACCAGCTCGCGGCCAACGACAAGGCCCCGGAAGGCAAGTGCGGGGAAGGCAAGTGTGGCGCCAAGGGCAAGGCCACCCAGGCCGAAGGCAAGTGTGGGGAAGGCAAGTGCGGTGCCGAGGGCAAGGCCACCAAGGCCGAAGGCAAGTGTGGCGAGGGCAAGTGCGGTGGCCAGGCGAAAGCCACCGGGGCGGAGGGCAAGTGTGGTGAAGGCAAGTGTGGCGATGCCTCCTTCGCCCGCACCGACACCGACCACGATGGCCGCGTTTCGCGTGCCGAGCTGCTGGCCGTGGCACCGAAGGCCAACGCCGAGTTCGATGCGATCGACGCCAACCACGATGGTTACCTGTCCGAGGCGGAGGTGTATCAGTTCCGCAAGCATCAGTTCGACGCCAACGGCAAACCGTTCCCGTCCGACCTGTACAGCCGCCTGAGCCAGGCCAAGCAGTAACGGCCATCCGCGCCCTTCCCGCACCCTTGGTCGGGGAGGGCTGCCATCGGCTGGTCGGCCTGCTTCATCGGCGCACTGCGTCGTGCGGGGCAGAAGTTCGACATCCGCCTGCCCGAGGGCGTGGCGGTGGAGGCTGATGTGGCGCTGGGCAATACCGCCGATGGCGGCTTTGCGCTGGCCGCTCAGTTGACCGTGCACTTGCCCGGGCTAGCCCTGGAAGACAAGCAGAAGATGGTGGCCGAGGCGCACCAGATCTGCCCTTACTCCAAGGCGACGCGGGGCAATATCGAGGTGGGGTTCGTGATCCTGTGAGTTGGGATGGCGCCTGTCAGCTTCGTACCACTGCCGGTACCACCCGCACGTAGATCAGTTCGCTCACCAGTTCTACCAGTGTCTGGGTTATCACCGCCGCTGCCGCCAGCACCCGCAAGTCTTCCGGCAAGGCCAGCGCCAGCGGCAGTACCACCAGCGAATTGCGGGTCGCGGCGCTGAACGTCACCGAGCGCGCTTCGCGCGCCTGCAGCCGGAACAGCCGCGCCGAGAGCAGCCCCAGCAGCGGTGCCAGCAGCGCGAACCCGACATACACCGGAATCACCGGCAACAGGCGCTGGAAGTCGCCCAGCACCACGGCGATCTGCGAGCCGATCACGGCAATCAGCACCAGGGCCATGGCCGGCACCGGCATCCACGCCCAGGCGTCGTTCCAGCGGGCGATGGCCTGCGAGCGGCGTGCACCGACGCTGGTGAACACGGCCAGCAGCATCGGTAGCACGATCAGCAGCACGAAGGCTTCCACGAACGGCGCGATGGAGAGTGCCACAGGGTTTTGCGCGCCGAGCATCAGGGTCAGGTACAGCGGCAGCAGGGCCAGTTGCACCAGTAACAGCATCGGCGTGGCGGCGAGGGTCAGGCGCGAGTCGCCTTTGCCGATGTGGGTGAACACCACCACGTAGTCGATGCAGGGCGTCAGCAGTACCAGCAGTGCACCGATCAGGATCGCCGGATGCTCGACCAGACCGCGCGTGGCCGCCCACACCAGCAGCGGTATCATCACGAAGTTGGCAAGCAACAGCGCGCCCATGAAGCGGCGGTTGCCCAGCCCCTGACGCAGGTCGAGAAAGGGGATCTGCAGGAACATCGCGTACATCAGCACGGCAATCGCCGGAGTCACCAGCGCTTGCAGGTGGCTGGCGGTGTCGGGAGCGAGCAGGCCTGCGGCGATGGCCAGGACCACGGCGGCGAAGTAGAGGGGGATCTGCTGGGTTTCAAGTTGCGCTCGGGTCACGCGGCGGTCCTGTGGGCGAGTGTAGGGCGATGGCCGCTCAGGATAGAGGCTGTCGGGCCCCCTGTACCAGGGCTTGCCGGGTCGCTCCTACAGGTCCGCGGCCTCGGGTTGCGGGCGCTTGGCGCGCGCTGCGGGTTGTACTGGGGTTGGCTCGGCGAACCAGCGCGGCCAGGAGCTCTGCTGGCGCCCACCCACCTCGACGCAGGGGATCAGCTTGTCCCTGAGTACGTCTGTCTGCCCGACCGACACCGCCGTGCGGTATTTGCGGCTGTGGATGCATTCCCGGTCGCCGAACTCGCAGCGGTTCAGTTGCGTCCCGCCGCAGGGCCCGTTGGCCAGGCCCTTGGGGCAGGTTTCCGGGCAGATGTACAAGGTGTCTTCGAGCCGGCATTGACCGCAAGTATCGCAACCGACCACCGGCCGCTTGAGGCCGCGCTCCACTCGGTGCAGAACGCGCGCCGCGGCTGGGGTCGACCACAGCGACCGGCGCACGCTCCAGCCGAATGCCTTGCTCAACAGCGTTTCGCGGCTGAACAACTGGTGGTGCATGGCCGACAGCAAATGGTAGCGGGCCTTTTCCGTAAACGACGCCTGGACCTGGCGCTGGCCTTGCTGCCAGTGATGCCCGGGTGGGTGGAAAGTGACCGGCGCCACGCCGGGCATCTGCCAGGCGGCGTCCCAGGCGCTGCGCCATTGCTCGAGGCTGTTGATGCGTGGCAGCCAGTCTTCCAGAGCTTGTTCCAGTTCGAGAAACTGTTCGAGTTCGTGCACGCCGGAGAGGTCGATCCCGGCGTAGCCCAGCAGGCGCAGGCCGATGATCTGCAGGGCCAGGCGCTCCGTGGCACGCTGCCGGGCGTGGGCCTTGGACACTGCCGCCTCGGCGGCGAGCAGCGCACGCATCGCGGGGCTTACGGTGACCCCCGCCACATGCTCGAGCATCCCGGCGCGACCTTCGGTGAGCCCCATGATGCAGGCGAGCATGGGCCGAGGCCTGGGCTGGCGCTGCATCCAGTGCATGGCCTCGCGGTATTTCTGGAAGTCGAAGCCCAGTTGCAGGATGAAGAAGTCGACGCCGGCGGCGAGCTTCTTTTCGGCCTTGAAGTATTGTGCGCCGCCTTCTTCCTCGCGGTACTTGAACGGATTCAGTGCCGCGCCGAGCAGCCAGTCGGGGCGCGCCTGGCGCACGATCTGCAGGGCCGCGACAGATTCGAGGTAACGCACCGGACGCTGGCCTGGCGTGTGGCCGGGCAGGCGGTCGCCGGTCAGCAGCAGGAGCTGGTCCAGGCCTGCGGCGTCCATGTGTGACAGCTGGGCGAGCAGGTCCTGGCGCTCGCGATCCTTGCCGGAGAAATGCAACAGGGTCGGGACCGGTGTGTTGAAGCTGCGGCAGGCGTCGAGCGGCGACATGTCGAGCGCACTGCCGACCCGGTCGGCGATGGACACCGCCAGTGGCCAGCCGCACAACTGCGCACGCGCCATGATGCTCTCCAGTGCAGCGAAGCGCTGGGCAGAAGGCTTGGGGACGAACTCCATGATGCAGACGAAGGATTGATCGTTCAGGGCTTGTCTGAGCAGGCTCATGGCGGGTACCGGGTGCGGGCAGGATGACAGTGTGGATGGATAGGGCCGGAGTGGGTTGTCTGCAAGCGTACGGCATTGATCTGAAACAGACACGCGGCTTGGTTTACATCTGGATACAAGCCCGGCTTTGTCATCGAGCTGGCGGGTTGCTTGGATGCTGCGCTAGTGGATCGAATCTACTTTTGGCGGTGACCTTTTCGCGGGCAAGCCCGCTCCTACAGGCCCTGCGGCTCGGAAGACTGTGGAGTACCTGTAGGAGCGGGCTTGCCCGCGAAAAGGTCACCGCTGTCCCGGCCTCTTTCCCCAAACCTCGATAAATGGAGTTATTGATGAAGACCCTGGTAATCGGCGCCAGCAAAGGGCTGGGCAAGGCTTTGATGCAAGGCCTGGGCAACCCCGGCGACACCCTGATCGGCGTCGCCCGCGCCATCCCTGCGCACGTCCCTGGCATCACCGGTATCGACACCCGCTGGATCGAAGCCGACCTCACTCAACCCGCAACTGCCGTCGCCACCATCACCAAGGCTGTGGCCGATCAAGGCATCGACACCCTGATCTACAACCTGGGCATCTGGGAGCCCCTGGCGTTCCACCCCGCCTACGATTTTCTCGACGACCAGGACGCCCAGATTGAAACCATGGTCGGTTGCAACATCACGGCGACCATCCTGCTGATCAAGCGTCTGCTGCCCCTGTTGCTGCAAAGCCAGCACCCACGCATCCTGCTGACCGGCTCGACCTCGGGCCTGCCGCGCAGCGGGCGCCCTGAGGTGACCTTCGGTGCCAGCAAGTTCGCCCTGCAAGGCATCGCCGACGCCCTGCGCGAGGGCTACCGCGATCGGCATCTTGGCGTGACCTGCCTGAACCTTGGCTATCTCAATACCGAGGACGGCCTGGAGGTGCCGGTTGCTGAGGCTGCGCGGCGTGGGGAAGGGCAACTGATACCGGTGCACGATGTGGTGCAGGTGGTCAGGATGATCCTGTCACTGTCGCCGGCCAGCTTTGTCAGGGAGCTGAGCTTGCCGGCGATCCTGGATGAAAGATTCTGAGATTAGCGGTGAGTGCTTCGCGGGCTCGCCTGCGCAGCACTCACCCCAGACTCATCGCTCGATCGTCAACGCGACACCCTGGCCACCGCCGATGCACAGCGTCGCCAGGCCTTTCTTCGCATCACGCTTGATCATCTCGTGCAACAAGGTCACCAGCACCCGGCAACCCGAGGCGCCAATCGGGTGGCCCAGGGCGATGGCACCGCCGTTGACGTTGACCTTCGCCGCATCCCAGGCCAGCTCCTTGCCCACTGCCAGGGCCTGGGCCGCGAAGGCTTCGTTGGCCTCGATCAGGTCCAGGTCGGACAACTGCCAGCCCGCCTTCTGCAGGCAGCGCTGGGTCGCCGAGACCGGGCCGATACCCATGATCGCCGGGTCTACACCGGCACTGGCGTAGCCGGTGATCCTGGCCAGCACCGGCAGGCCCAGGGCCTTGGCCTTGTCGACGCTCATCAGCAGCACGGCAGCGGCGCCATCGTTGAGGCTCGAGGCGTTGCCAGCGGTGACGCTGCCGTCTTTCTTGAAGGCTGCACGCAGCTTGCCCAGCGATTCGGCGCTGGTGCCTGGGCGAGGTTGTTCGTCGGTGTCGAACACCAGCGCATCGCCTTTTTTCTGCGGGATGTGGATGGGGGTGATCTCGTCCTTGAAACGACCGCCTTCGATAGCCGCCACGGCCTTGCGCTGGGACTCAGCGGCAAAGGCGTCCTGCTGTTCGCGGGAGATGGCGTACTTGTCCACCAGGTTCTCGGCGGTGATGCCCATGTGGTAGTCGTTGAAGGCGTCCCACAGGCCATCGGTGATCATGGTATCGACCAGTTGGCCATGGCCCATGCGCTGGCCGGTGCGGGCCGAGGGCAGCACGTACGGCGCCAGGCTCATGTTCTCCTGGCCGCCGGCGATCACCACCTCGGCGTCGCCGCAGCGGATCGCCTGGGCCGCCAGATGCAGGGCCTTGAGGCCCGAACCGCAGACCTTGTTCAGGGTCAGCGCCGGCACCGCGTGGGGCAGGCCGGCCTTGACCGCGGCCTGGCGGGCGGGGTTCTGGCCGGCGCCTGCGGTCAGCACCTGGCCGAGGATCACCTCGTCGACTTGCGCGGGGTCAAGGCCGGTCTGCTCCAACAGGCGCTTGATCACCGCAGCACCGAGGTCGATGGCCGAGACATTGGCCAGGGTGCCCTGGAAACTGCCGATTGCAGTACGGGTGGCGGCGACGATGGCGACTTCGTTCATTGTTGTTCTCCGGGAGGCGAAGTGGATCGCGACAGCATCACTGCCCGGGGCTCATTTGAGAAGTTTGTTTTTCTTTGTGATTGATCGGGTTTGCAAATGAATAGGGCCGGTACTCACACCGCTGGACAATGGCTGGTCACACAATGGATGCCGCCACCTCCCGCCGCGATGGCATCGATATCCAACTGCACCACGTCCCGATCCGGATACAACTCGGCCAACAACGCCCGGGCCTTTTCATCGGCCTCGCGGTCGCCGAACTGCGGGGCGATGACCGCACCGTTTATCACGAAATAATTGATATACCCCGCCGCGAAATCCGGGTTGCCCTTGTTGAATGCACTCTTGCGTGGTTTCAGCGGCGGCGACACGGTGTGCACCTGCAACGCCCGGCCATCGGCATCGGTGGCCTGCTTGAGTATCTCCAGATGCCGCAGCGTCACTGCGTGGTCATAGGAATCGGGGTCGGTGTCGAGGTTGGCCAGCACCACGCCGGGGCGCACGAAGCGCGCATAGAAGTCCACATGCGCGTCAGTGATGTCCTTGCCCTTGATGCCCGGCAGCCAGATGATCTTGCGCAGGCCCAGGCGCGCCTTGAGCTCCTGCTCGACTTCGGCCTTGCTCCAGCCGGGGTTGCGGTTGCCGTTGATCCAGCTGCTCTCGGTCATGATTCCGGTGCCATGGCCATCGACCTCGATACCGCCGCCTTCGCCGACCAGTTCGCTGCGCTGGTAGGCAGCGTTCGCCCGCGTGGCCACCTGCTTGGCCAGCTTCGCGTCGAAGCGGTGCCGTTGCTTGCCGCCCCAGCCGTTGAAGTTGAAATCCACCGCGCCCAGCTCGCCATCGTCGTCGACCACGAAGTTGGCGCCGATGTCGCGCATCCAGATGTCGTCCAGCTCAGTGATCACGAACGTGGTGTTGTGGCTGGCGCAGTGTTCCTCGGCCAGGTCGCGCTCGTCCTCGCGGCAGAACACCGTCACTGGCTGGTAGTTGGCGATGGCGCGGGCGATGCGGCCCAGCGCTGCCTGCACGTCTTCGGTGAAGTCTTCCCAGATCGCGTCCTGGGCGCCGAAGGCGAGGTAGGCGCACCGCTGCGGCTCGCCCTCGTCGGGCATGAACCAGCGGCCCGCCTCGCTGGCGCGGGCGCTGCCCAGCGGCAGGCCGATGCTTGCGGCGGCGCCGAGGCCGGCGGCGATCGACAGGTGCTGGAGGAAGGTACGACGGGTTGGCATGGGTCAGTCCTGGGCAGTCTTGAAACGGGTCCAGACGCGCATGCGCGCACGCATGTCGGCCTGGGGAATATCCTTGCCCGGAATCAGCCGGGCATAGGTGGCGGCATCGAGGTAGATGTCGGGGTTGTCGCGCATGCGCGCGTCCACCAGCGGACGGGCCTTGGCGCTGGCCGTGGGGTAGCCGGTGAAGTTGCTGATCGCGGCCATGTTTTCCGGGCGCATCACGAAGTTGATGAAACGATAGGCGTACTCCGGATGGCGTGCATCGGCGGGGATCGCCATGGTG
Source organism: Pseudomonas sp. RW3S2 (assembly GCF_014268955.1). Taxonomy (NCBI): domain Bacteria; kingdom Pseudomonadati; phylum Pseudomonadota; class Gammaproteobacteria; order Pseudomonadales; family Pseudomonadaceae; genus Pseudomonas; species Pseudomonas sp. RW3S2. The sequence goes on from NZ_JABWRM010000015.1 coordinate 24,036, forward strand.
TCCATCCATACCGTGGTGCCTTCGCGGGGCACGCGGTACTGGAAGTCGATGGCCTTGCCTGCGGCCTCGGCAGTGCGCTGGGCCTGGATCACGTCGCCGCTGTAGCCCAGCGACAGGCAGGTGTTCTCGTTGACCAGTTCGGTCACCGGCTGCGACTGCAACTTGCGCACGTAGGGCCGGATCGACTTGAGCAGCTCGCTGGCGGCAGCCAGGTCTTCGCGCTTGGCGCTGCGGGGTTCACGCCCCAGATAGTGGAGCACCACGGCGAGCACTTCGTCGGGCGAGTCGATCATCGAGATGCCGCAATCGGCGAACTTGGCGGCCAGCTCCGGTTTGAACAGCAGGTCGAGGCTGTCCAGCGGTGCGTCGGGCATGCGCTCGCGGATCTTGGCGGCATTGAAGGTCAGGCCGATGGTGCCCCAGGTGTAGGGCACTGTCGCTTCGCTGGCCTTGGGATAGCGCGCGTGCAGGTCGCGCAGGCCTGGGTCGATGTCGTCCAGCGCGGTCAGTTGCTGGCGGTCGAGCGGCTGCAGGCTGCCGGCGCGCATCAGGCGCTCGGCCACGGTGTCGCCGGGAAACACCAGGTCGTAGCCGCTGCGCCCGGACATCAGCTTGGCCTCGAGCACTTCACTGCCGTCCATGACGTCGTAGATCACCGGGATGCCGGTTTCGGCGGTAAAGCGCTTGAGGGTGTCTTCGGCAAAATAGTCGGCCCAGTTGTACAGGCGCAGGGCCTCCTGCTGTGCCTGGGCGACGGACGCGCAGCAGGCCAGGGCGAGGGCGGCGAACAGTTGTGATGGACGGCGTGGCATGGCTCAGGCCCTCGTCGGTTGTGGGGGGCGGCCGTCGAGGGTCATCAACGGTGCGTACAGCTCGGGACGGCGGTCGCGGTAGACGCCCCAGCTCAGACGGTCTTCACGCATGCGCGCCAGATCCAGGTCGTGCAGCCATACGCCGCTGCTGTCGCGATCGGCTTCGGCGAGCATCGCGCCCTTGTGGTCGCAGATGAACGAGGAACCATAGAAACGCATCGACAGGTGCTCGTCGCTGCGCGCCACTTCCTGGCCGACGCGGTTGGCGGCCACCACCGGCAGCAGGTTGGCTGCGGCATGGCCACGCATCGCCATCTGCCAGTGGTCGCGTGAGTCCAGTTCGGCGGCACCGGGCTCCGAGCCGATGGCCGTCGGGAACAGCAGCACCTCGGCGCCGAGCAGCGCCAGGCAGCGCGCGGTTTCCGGGAACCATTGGTCCCAGCAGATGCCGATGCCCAGGCGGCCGAAGGCGGTGTCCCAGATCTTGAAACCGGTATCGCCGGGGCTGAAGTATTCTTTTTCCTGGTAGCCGATGGCGTTGGGGATGTGGGTCTTGCGGTAGATCCCCAGCAGGCGACCGTCGGCGTCGGCCACGGTCAGCGAATTGAAGAAGGCGTTGCCGGCGCGCTCGTACCAGCTCAGTGGCAGCACCACCCCCAGCTCTTTGGCCAGCGCGGCGAAGCGGCGCAGCAGGGGGCTGTCGTGATAGTCCTGGGCCAGCGCCTGGTGGCTGTGGCACTGCTCGATGCAGAAATACGGCGTAGCGAACAGCTCCTGCAACAGGATTACCTGTGCACCCCGGGCGGCGGCCTGGCGCACCAGTTGCTCGGCGCGGTCGAGGTTGGCCGCAAGGTTCCAGTCGCAACTCATCTGTGTAGTAGCGATGCGCAGCAGGCTCATGGGCGCTCCTCCGTCACAGGCCAGGCCGGTTGTTGCTGGGTGATGCAGTGGATGCCGCCGCCGCCGTGGGCGATGTGGTCGATACGCACCGGCACGATCTCGCGGTCGGGGAAGGCCAGGGCCAACTGACGGGCGGCGGCCTGGTCGGCGTCGATGCCATAGGCCGGCATGATCACTGCGCCGTTGGCCAGGTAGAAGTTGGTGTAGGAGGCGCAGAACACTTCGGCGTCCTTGTCCACTGCGGCGCTGGCCTCAAACAGGTCGAGCAGCTCGAAGCGCCGGCCCTGGGCGTCGCGAGCCAGCTCCAGGGCGCGGCGGTTTTCCCGGGCGACGTCGGCGTAGACCGAGCCTTGCTCGTGGGTGGCATCGACCAGCAGCACGCCGGGCCGGGCGAAGGCGCAGACCCCGTCGACGTGGCCATCGGTCATGTCGCCGGTGACATACTGCGGATCGCCGGGCAGCCAGATGGTCTTGCGGATGCCCAGCAGACGGGCGAAGCACTCCTCGAAGTCCGCCTTGCTCAGGCCGGGGTTGCGGTTGGGGTTGAGCAGCACCGACTCGGTGGTGATCAGGGTGCCTTCGCCGTCTACATGAATGGCGCCGCCTTCGTTGCACAGCGGTGTGCTGAAGCCTTCCAGGCCCAGGTGGTCGAGGATGCGCCGACCGAGGCTGCGGTCCAGGCCGTGCTCGGACTTGCCACCCCAGGCGTTGAAGCGCCAGCTCAGGCCGGCCAGGCCGTGTTGCGGGTGAGCGATGAAGGTCGGCCCGCTGTCGCGGCACCAACTGTCGTCCACGGCCAGTTCGATCAGCTCGATACCGGCGCCGCACAGGGCGCGGGCGCTGGCCATGGCGGACGGCGCGACGACCATCTTCACCGGCTCGAAACGGGCGATGGCGCTGGCGACCCGGGCGTAGTCGCGCTGTACGTCGGCCAGGGTCACGCGCCAACCGGACTCCCACAAGGCTTGATTGTGCGGCCAGATCATCCAGGTGGCGGCGTGGCGGGCCCATTCGGCGGGCATGCGCCAGCCGCTGGCGATGGACAGGTCCATGGTTAGCTCCAATGTATTAGTGATTTTTATCAACGAAGCCCGCCGTTGCGGGTGTTGGTGCCCATGATATGGCTATGAATGGGCGTGGACTAACGATAGATTTAGCGTATTTCTGATTAGAAAGGCTTATCGATCATGCTCAAGCACTGGCCGCCCCTGAATGCCCTGCGTGGCTTTGAAGCCGCTGCCCGCCTGGGCAGTTTTCACAAGGCCGCCGAGGCGCTGAACCTCACCCAGTCGGCGATCAGCCAGCAGATCCGCAGCCTGGAAAGCTACCTGGAGCAACCGTTGTTCCACAGGACCGGGCGCAGTGTCAGCCTCACCGACGCGGGCCATGACCTGCTCAGCACTACGCAGGTCATGCTGCAACAATTGGCGGTGGGCATCCGTCGGCTGGACCAGTACCGCAAGCCCAACCAACTGGTGGTCAACACCACCCCGGCCTTTGCCCGGCACTGGTTGTTGCCGCGCCTGGCGGACTTTCATGCGCGCTGCCCGGAGGTGGACCTGTGGCTGTTCACCAGTTTCGAGGTGCCGGACATGAGCAGCCAGACCATCGACCTGGCGATCCGCGATGATCTTGGCCCGCAGGCCGAGTGCAGTTTCAGCGTGTTGCACCAGGACCGCCTGTACCCCGCCTGCCATCCCGCCTTGCCCGAAACCGGGCGCACCACCTTGCACGGCGAACGGGAGATGGACTGGAGCCACTGGCAACTGGAGGGCGGCGAAGCGGTGGGGCAGCAGGGCAAGGGGCTGAATTTCTCCGACCCGGGGCTGCTCCTGGACGCGGCGGGAGAGGGCCTGGGGATTGCGCTGGTCAGCCAGTTGCTGGCCCAGCGGTTGGTGGACGACGGGCGTTTGCAGGCGTTGTCGGCGCAGCGGGTGCGTGGCCCGGCCTGGAGTTGCCTGGTGCACCGCGACAGCCAGGACGATCCGCTGGCGCGGCAGTTCCTGGCGTGGTTGCGCGCGGCCTTGGAGCCCCTGGCCCCACCCGTCCCTGTGTAGGAGCGGCCTTGTGCCGCGATCGGGCGCGACACAAGGTCGCTCCTACAGGGAGCGAGTCGCTTTCGGATTCGGGTTTTGCTCGGGCCATTGACCCCGTAATATGTGTCGGATGACTTGCGGGGGTAGTCTCACCCTCTGATCAATCGGAATCGCCCCTGCGGCGCTTCCCCAGCATAAACCTGACGAGGTACAGACATTGGCCATCATTCATCCCAAGGTACGCGGTTTCATCTGCACCACGACTCACCCTAAGGGCTGCGAGCTCAACGTCCGTGACCAGATCGAAGCCACCCGCAAACTGGGCGTGCGCGAAGATGGTCCGAAGAAAGTCCTGGTGATCGGCGCCTCCAGCGGCTACGGCCTGGCAGCACGCATCACCGCCGCCTTCGGCTTCAAGGCCGACACCCTGGGCGTGTTCTTCGAGAAGCCGGGCACCGAGACCAAGGCCGGCACCGCAGGCTGGTACAACGCCGCCGCCTTCGACAAGTTCGCCAAGGCCGAGGGTCTGTACAGCAAGTCGATCAACGGTGACGCCTTCTCCGACGAAGCTCGCGCCAAGGTCATCGAGCTGATCAAGAACGAGATGGGTGGCAAGGTCGACCTGGTCATCTACTCCCTGGCCTCGCCCGTGCGCAAGCTGCCGCAGACCGGCGAGCTGATCCGCTCGGCGCTCAAGCCGATCGGCCAGCCGTATAAGTCGACCGCCATCGACACCAACAAGGACACCATCATCGAGGCCAGCATCGAGCCGGCCACCGAGCAGGAAATCGCCGACACCGTCACCGTCATGGGTGGTCAGGACTGGCAGCTGTGGATCGACGCCCTGGCCGGCGCTGACGTGCTCGCTGAAGGCGCGCGCACCGTGGCCTTCAGCTACATCGGCACCGAAATCACCTGGCCGATCTACTGGCACGGCGCCCTGGGCCAGGCCAAGCAGGACCTGGACGAAACCGCCGTGCGCCTGGACAAGAAGCTGGCCGGTGAAGTGAAGGGTGGCGCCAACGTTGCCGTGCTCAAGTCGGTTGTCACCCAGGCCAGCTCGGCCATTCCGGTAATGCCGCTGTACCTGTCGATGGTCTTCAAGATCATGCAGGAGAAGGGCGTTCACGAAGGCACCCAGGACCAGCTGGACCGCATGTTCCGCGACCGCATGTACCGCGCCGACGGTGCTCCGGCCGAGGTGGACGAAAAGGCCCGCCTGCGCCTGGACGACTGGGAACTGCGCGACGACGTGCAGGACGCCTGCAAGGCCATGTGGCCGCAGGTCACCACCGAAAACCTGTTCGAGCTGACCGACTACGCCGGTTACAAGAAACAGTTCCTCAACCTGTTCGGCTTCGAGCGCGCTGACGTCAACTACGACGAAGACGTGGCCACCGACGTACGGTTCGACTGCATCGAGCTGTAAGCAAGCCCTTGACCGCGCAGCCGTTTGTTTCGGCTGCGCGGTTCCCTCCGGGGCCTTGTTAACATTCTGCAACAAATCCTCCGCTGGCCCTTTGCTATGGCCACTTTCTCCCTGATCTATACAGCAGCTATTGGTCCGGCAATTTCGCCTGGGCCGGGGAGGCAGCATGCGCGTATTGCAAAAACTACAAGAACGGATCCGCCAGAAGGGGCTCAAGCGTACCTTCAAGACCCTTGTCGAACGCTACGTATTCTTCCACTGGGAATTGCTGTGGATGGAACGCGACCTGGTCACCCCCGTGCCGCCCCACAAACTCAAGGAACATCCGCCGGTGACCCTGGTGGATATCACCACCGCCAATGCCGACGCCTTTGCGCGCTATTTCGGCGACCGTGTCGAAACCATGCGCGAACTCGCTGCCGAAGGCCATACCGGGCACATGTACCTGGATGAGCACGGCGATGCGGTGGCCTTCATCTGGGCGAGCGTGGTCGACTACCATGACAAGCACTATTACGGCTGCACCTTCCCGGTGAAGCCCGGAGAGTTCTTCGAGTTCGGCGGCGAGATGACCCGGCGCTACTTTGGCAGCGAGCTGTCGGTCACCGCTCAGGTCGAGTTGTGGAACACCATGCATGCCAAGGGCTGCCGCAAGGTGGTGGATGTAGTGGAGACGCATAACGTGCCGGCCATGAAGCTGCACCTGCGCATGGGCTATCACGAGCAAGGGCGGGTGATGCATGTGTATGGCCTGTTCGGGCGCTGGAAGCTGTTCCGCGAAACGCGTTATCACGGTTCGCGCCTGGAGGTGCTGCGCAAGCCTGGCGTGGCGCGGGCGTTGTCGACCACCTGAGGCAGGTACAGCCAGCGAAAAATTTGCTAGCGTGGGCGGATGACAAAAAACGCCGCCCGCCTCCCGGCGCGACGGCGCAGGGAGCCCGCCATGAGCAGCCTGACCCAACCTGCGACTGCCTTTCGCCATCAAGCCGCCGACGGCTACAGCCTCGGCGGTTTCCAGTGGCGCCACGCCGAACCCGACCCCCAGCGCCCGCTGGTGATCATCAATGCGGCCACCTCGGTGCGCTGCCGCTATTACGCTCGCTTTGCCGATTACCTGTTCGCCCACGGCTTCGACGTGCTGAGCTACGACTACCGTGGCATCGGCGAGTCTCGCCCGGCATCGTTGCGCGGTTTCCAGGCGTCGTGGAGCGACTGGGGCTGCCTGGACTTCGAAGCTATCCTGCAACGCGCCGCCAGCGAATTCCCCGGGCAGCCGGTGAATGTGGTGGGGCACAGCTTCGGTGGCTGGGCAACTGGCCTGGCGCCGTCGGCCGGGCAGGTGCGGCGGCTGGTGATGGTCGGCGCACAGTTTGCCTACTGGCGTGACTATGCGGCCGAAGGCCGCTGGCGGATGGTGGGCAAGTGGCATGTGGTGATGCCATTGCTGACCCGGCTACTGGGCTATTTCCCCGGCAAGCGCCTGGGCTGGATGGAGGACACGCCGGCCGGGGTGGTGCGTGACTGGAGCACGCCGGCGCCGCGCTACGAGCAGCGTCCCAGTGGACGGCTGCTGCAGGCGCGTCCTTTCGCCCAGGTCCAGGCTGCGGCCCTGGCGGTGAGCCTGAGCGACGATCCTTTCGGCACTGTGGCGGCGACGGATCGCTTGCTGGGCTACCTGGAGCACGCCCAACCTCGCCACCTGCGCGTGGCACCTGTGGATATCGGTGAGCAGGAGGTCGGACATTTCGCGTTCTTCCATGATCGCTTTCGGGCAAGCCTGTGGCCGATTGCGTTGGAGTGGTTGCGCGAGGGTGTGCTGTCGGAGCGGATACCGGGGCAGCGCATGAGGTGATGGGGGCTGTGTCGACCTCTCAGAGCACATGCCCATACAACACCACCAGTAATCCCGCCAGGGCGCAGGCGATCAACACTTCCAGCACACTGCGACGCAACACCAGCAGCCCCGCCGCCGCCAGCAGCGCGATCCCCAGTGCCAGCCCGTCGATCCCTTCGGCGAATCCGTGCGGCCAGAACACGTGATAGGCGAAGAACAACGCCAGATTCAGGATCACCCCCACCACTGCGGCGCTGATTGCCGTCAGCGGAGCGGTGAAGCGCAGTTGCCTGCGTGTGCGCTCCACCAAGGGCGCGCCGATCAGGATGAACAGGAACGATGGCAGGAAGGTGAACCAGGTGACCAGGCATGCCGCCAGGGCGCCAGCCACGAACGCCTGGTCGGCACCGAACTGGGCCTGCACATAACCGCCGACGAAGCCGACGAACGCCACCAGCATGATCAGCGGCCCGGGTGTGCTTTCGCCCAATGCCAGGCCGTCGATCATCTGCGTGGGCGTCAGCCAGCCGTAATGATCGACAGCCCCCTGATACACGTAGGGCAGCACTGCGTAGGCACCGCCGAAGGTGAGCAGCGCGGCTTTGGTGAAGAACCATGCCATCTGGGTGAAGGTGCCTTGCCAGCCGAACAGCAGCGTCAGTGCGGCCATCGGCAGACACCACAGCGCTGCACCGCAGGCCAGCAGTCCGAACAGGCGCGGCCAGTGCAGGCGGGTATGGGCGGCCTGGGCCAGGGGGGCTTCGGCGATGGAGTCTTCAGTGTTGGCGCGACCGGTCTGGAACAACTGCGGCCGCCGGCGCCCGCCCAAATAGCCGACCAGCCCCGCGCCCAGCACGATCAGCGGAAACGGTAGCCCCAGCCCGAACAGGGCGACGAAGGCTGCCAGAGCGATGCCCCACAATGCAGCGTTGTGCAGCACCCGGGAGCCGATGCGCCAGGTCGCCTGCACGACGATGGCGGTGATCGCAGGCTTGAGGCCGTAGAACAGGCCGGCGACCAGAGGTTGCTGCCCCTGGGTGATATAGACCCAGGACAGTCCGATCAGAATGAACAACGAGGGCAGGATGAACAGTGTCCCGGCGATGATCCCGCCCCAGGTGCGGTGCATCAGCCAGCCGAGGTAGGTGGCCAGTTGCTGGGCCTCGGGCCCAGGCAGCAACATGCAGTAGTTCAAGGCGTGGAGAAACCGCGACTCGCTGAGCCAGCGACGGCGTTCGACGATTTCCCGGTGCATCAGGGCGATCTGCCCGGCCGGGCCGCCGAATCCGATGAAACCGAGCTTGAGCCAGAACAGCATGGCCTGACGGAAAGGGATACTGGGTTCTGGAGGCATTCGGGCGAGTCCTTCTGGCAGGAAAAGGGCAGTCGGCGTCATCAGGTCGGGCGCCGCTTTGCGGCCCATCGCGACACAAGGCCGCGCCTGCACCGAATACCTGCAGGAGCGGCCTTGGTGCCGCGAACAGCCTTGCCTCAGGCGTTGCGGGTCAGCGGCTGCTCGGCAAACTTCACGCCGGCCAGGCCGTGCTTGATCAGCGCGCGGATATTGCCATGGTCGCTGCCCTCGGGGGTGGCGAGCACGCTGCGGTAGTGTTCGCCAAAGGCCAGCAGCGCTTCCTGATCGCTCAGCCCTTCCAGCAGGGCCAGGCCCAGGGTCTTGCACGACCCCTCGTTCTGCCCGGCAGCGTTTTCCACGCCGCCGTTGTTGAAGGCCTGGGGCTGGTAGCTGTAGTTGGCGGCAATGAAGCCCAGGGTGTCGGCAAACACGTGTTCGCCGCTGGCGAGGCTGCTGCGCAGGGTGTTCAGGTCAGTCACGGGGTTTTCCTTGTTCGAACGCCGCTTGTTGTTCGGCGCTGGCTTCTTTCTGGTATTGGGCTTTCCACTCGGCGTAGGGCATGCCGTACACCGCTTCGCGGGCATCGTCCAGGCTCAGCTCGACCTGGCGCTCGTCGGCGGCGGCCTTGTACCACTTGGACAGGCAGTTGCGGCAGAAGCCGGAGAGGTTCATCAGGTCGATGTTCTGCACGTCGGTACGCTTTTGCAGGTGTTCGACCAGGCGCCGGAACGCGGCGGCTTCGAGTTCGAGCTGTTGTTGCTCAGTCATGGGCTTACCTCAGGTCATGCGGTTCTTCAGATGGCGGCCACCGTTGATGACCACCTGGCTGCCGGTGCTGTACTGGCTTTGCAGCAGGAACATCACCGCCTCGATCAGCGGCTGTGCACCCGGTTCGAATTCCAGCAGGGCCTTTTTCAGGGTCTGCCGGCGGTACTGTTCGTCGCCGCCTTCCTTAAGGATCAGCAGGCCCGGCAGGATACCGTTGACACGCACCTTGGGCGCGTATTTTTCGGCGAAAGACAGCACCATGTTCTGCAGCGCGGCCTTGGTTGCGGCGTAGCCGATATGGCTCTTGCTGCCGCGCGAGGAGGTTTCGTCGCAGATGTGGATGATGTCGGCCTTCTCGACCTTGGTCAGGTGCTCGCCCAGCGCCAGGTTGAGGTGGTAGGGCGCCTCGACGTGCAGGCGGAACATGGTTTCGAGGCTCTGCAGGTCGTCGTCCAGCCACAGCGAGGCGTTGTGGATGATTGCGCGCAGCCCGTCGTAGTTGTGCTGCAGGTGTTCGATCAGCGCCAGGCGGTCGGCCTCGCGGGTGAGGTCGGCCTGGAACTGGATGATGTTCGGGTGTGCGGCCTGCGCATGAAGGCTGCGGCTGGCGCTGACCACCTGATGGCCGGCCTTGGCCAGCGCCAGGGCCAGGGCCAGCCCGACGCGCTGGCTGGCTCCGGTGATGAGGATAGGGCTGTTCATGTTCGGGGCAGTCTGTTCGTCTGTTCGTTCGTGCCCCAGCATACCCGAACTGCGCAGGCTTGCGTGCCCGCTCCTCAGCGGCTGCGCAACCCTTCGCGGCGCTGTGACGCCGTGCGTGCCGAGGGATTGAGCCAGCCGGCCAGCAGGCGGGTGGACAACGGAATGAACAGGTAGACCATCAGCGGCGTCAGCACCAGGGTGCTCAGCAGTACCCGGGGCAGCAGGTCCAGCGGTGCCAGCCAGTGGCCGAACAACAGGTTGAACAGCAGCGACACCGGGAAGAACGCCAGCCAGATGGCGGTAGCCTGCTTCCAGCGCGGCGGTTTATGCACCGTTTCGGTGCCGAACCAGGCGTCGATGCCGCTGACGCGCCGCTCTTCGGGGCGCTCGAACAGGCCGTCGCCACGCTGCAACCAGGCGCGTCGCGAGGCGGAATGCTCCCAGGCGTGCAGGGTCGGTTCGTCGTTGAAACGGAAGATGATCTGGAAGGCGTCGCTGTCGGCCGGCGGCGCGAGGATGCCCGAGCCCAGGTAGCCGGGGAAGTCGGTGGCCAGCTGCTCGCCTTCATGGAGCCAGGCCAGCAGGTCCTGGTAGCGTCCATCGGCGGCGCGGCGCGACACCATCAGGGTGACGGGTGCGGTAGACATCGTGTATCTCCTTACGACGGGGCTGGCGGGTAGCCGGCCCCTTGGCCTGTGCCCGGGGTGGTGGGCGACGCAGGCGTGGATGCAAGAATCGGGCGCGGATTATCGCGTAAATTTCGTGACCGGTCAGTGTCGTGATCGAGCCGTTGCGCTGACCCCTGGCCGATCCCGGCGTAGAATGGCCACCACGAATCTACGAGACAGAGTTGCCACTCTCATGAAAGAGCCACAAGCGAGTGCCCTGATCGAACATGGGCTGGTGGGTCAGGAGCTGTTTCCGATCCGCGAAGTGTCGCGCCTGACTGGCGTCAATCCGGTGACCCTGCGCGCCTGGGAGCGCCGCTACGGGCTGATTCAGCCGACCCGCACCGAGAGTGGCCATCGTCTCTATTCGCAGGCCGACATCGACGCCATCGAGAGCATCCTGGGTTGGCTGCGCCGTGGTGTCGCGGTGAGCAAGGTCGGCAGTATCCTGGCGCGTAGCCAGGTGCCGGCGGAGGGGGCCTGGGCCGGAAGCACGGTTGGCGACCGCTCACGCTGGCAGGCCCAGGTGCGCGAGGCCGTGCGCCAGTTCGATGCTGCGCAGTTGGGGCGGTTGTTCGAGCAGGTGTTTGCCAGCCATGCCCTGGAGCAGGTCTTCGGCGAGGTGTTCATGCCGGTATGGCAGGCCCTGCGCGCCGGCCAGGCGGGGTATGGGCAGGCCAGCGAGTGGCTGTTCCTCGATCAGTTCCTGCGCGCGCGGGTGCTGTTGCGCCTGCAACTGGCGCCCGAGCCCAAGCGCCGTCGGATCCTGCTGTCACCGTTGTCGGCAGAATGCCAGGAACTCGAGTTGCTGGTGGCGGGACTGCTGCTGGGCAGTGACGAGGTAGCGGTCACGGTGCTGGCGCCAGGGCAGCCTGTCGAAGAGCTGGCGTTGGTCTGCGAGCGGTTGGCGCCGGATGCGCTGGTGCTGTACAACAACCATCGCCCGGCCAGCGACCTGGACAAGCGCCTGGCGCGTCTGGCGCAGCGGGTGAACTGCCCGCTGCTGCTGGCGGGCGAGGCTGCCGAAATGGCCCAGGACAGTCTCGAGGGCGGGCCGGTGGGCTGCCTGGGCGCCCAGGCCTTTTTGATGAAGCAGCGGTTGCGCCAGTTCCTCGCCGGTCAGATCGAGACCTGAGCGTGCAACTCTGGGTGCGCCTGGCGGTGGGCCTGGAGAATGTACTCACGCAGCCGGTCGATTTCCTCGTCCGGGCTGTGGCTGAGGTCGTAGGCCGCCAGGTCCGGGCCGATGCGGCGGCGCAGTGTGCCGTGCAGTTCGATCGGCTCGATGCCCGGTGGAGCGAAGAACAGCTCGAAGTGGCTGGGTGCCTGGGCCTGGCCGTTCACTTGCAGCAGTACCCCTTTGAACGAGATATCGCGCACCCACAGCTCGCTCTGCGTGCCGCGGGCGTCGACCAGTGCCGCCGGCTGGTCCAGCGACAGGCGCCAGGGCCGCAGCATCGGGCCGTCTTCGTAGATTTCCGGTGAGCCCAGTTGCAGGTGCAGGGCGTGAAACTCGTCTTCGACCAGTTGCAGGGGAATGCTGATCTGCTGGTTGTTGAATTGCGCCTGCAGCGTGACCTGCTCGTTGGCCACCAGGCGGGTGAGCAATTGCTGCAGACGACGATCGCCATTGACCAGCAGGCTCGAGGTGGGATCGGCCAGGTTCAATTGGGGCGTATGCTGCATGTCCTGAATGAAATCCAGCTCATCCTGAGTAAGGAGGGCGTCTGCTTGCATGATCGGACTCGGGTCGGGCGTCGTCGGTGGGTTCTTCATTGCCATGGACTGTGCCCGGGGCGTTTGGTTCAGGTCATTGGACGGATGGTTGCCCGCCCAGTCGGGTGTGTGCGTCGGCCAGCTCGCGTTCGAGTTCGACCTGACGGCTGACATCCTTCTGGATGCCGATGAAATAGGTGCGTTGATCAGCCTCGTTGTACACCGGGGTGATCGACAGTTCGTTCCAGAACCCGCTGCCGTCCTTGCGGTAGTTGCGCAGTACCTCGCGACACGGCCGACCTTCGGCCAGAGCCTTGCGGATACGGGCGCGACCCAACTGGTCGCGATGGTCGCCCTGGAGGAAGCGGCAGTCCTGGTAGAGGATCTCGTCGCGCGCGTAGCCGGTGAGGCGTTCGAAGGCCGCGTTCACGTAGATCAGGATGGTGTCGTCACCTTCCTGCTCGGCGACCACGATGCCGTCGTTCGACGCGTCGATCATGGCGTGCAGCAGTTGCGCGTTGATCATGTTCCTGGCCATGGGAGTCAAGTGGAGCGGCCTTTTGCCACTGTCGAATGGTAGTATCCTACGTTTTCACTCAGTTTCGGAATCCTCTCCTGATGAAAGTCGCCATTATTTCAGGCTCGGTCTATGGCACCGCCGAAGAAGTCGCCCGTCATGCCGAATCCTTGCTCAAGGCTGCCGGGTTCGAAGCCTGGCATGCGGCGCGTGCCACCCTCGACGATCTGCGCGGTTTTGCCCCCCAGGCGCTGCTGGCGGTGACCTCGACCACCGGGATGGGTGAGCTGCCCGACAACCTTATGCCGCTGTACAGCACGATTCGCGATACGCTGCCGGGCGAGTGGCGCGGTTTGCCGGGCGCGGTGCTGGCCCTGGGCGATTCGAGCTATGGCGACACCTACTGCGGCGGGGGCGAGCAGATGCGCGAGCTGTTTGCCGAACTGGGCGTGCAGGAAGTGCAGCCGATGCTGCGACTGGATGCCAGCGAGACCGTCACCCCGGAAACGGACGCCGAGCCCTGGCTGGCAGAGCTGGTGCAACGGCTCAAGGGGTAAGCCCCGGGTTCTGCGCGATCGTTTCGTGAGCGGCGATTCGCCGCTCACTCTCCCTTTCGCTCCCGCACCAACGCCAGCCACGCCTGTGCCGCTCGCGACAGGTACGCCCCGCGCCGCCAGATGAAGGCGATGTCCCAGCGTAGATGATCCGGCTCCACCAGCGGCACCCTCACCACACCATCACGCTCCAGCCCACGTGCCACCACGCTGGGCAGCAGCACCACGCCCTGTCCGGCGGCCACCAGCGCGGTGAGGAAATCCGCCTGGCCGCTGCGCCCTCCTTCCTTCGGGGTGAAGCCGGCCTGTTCGCAGGCGCTGAGCAGTTTGTCGTTGAGCATGAAGCTGCGGTGATACAGCAGGAACGGCGTATCGGCCAGTTGGCGCAGGCTCACGCCGTCGCGTTCGGCCAACGGATGATTGTCTGGAAGCAACGCATCGAGCGGTTCGTTGCAGAACGGTTGGTAGTCGAAGGCCGGGTCGCTCGGGGTGACACTGCCACCAAGTTCGAGTTCGCCACTTCTGACGCCCTGTTCGACGATCCGGCTGCCGCCTTCAACCAGGTGAACGCTGATGTTCGGATAGCGCTGCCGATATTCGGCGAACAGGCTAGCGAACAGGGCTTCCCCGCCGACCACCGGCAAACCCAGGCGCAGTTCGCCACGGGCCATCTGGCTCAGGTCGTCGAGCTCGGCCAGCAACTCATGGCGCTGGCGCAGCAAGGCTTCGCCGCGTTCGAGCACGATGCGTCCGGCAGCAGTGAGGTGTAATTGCGAGCTCTGGCGCTCCAGCAGAAGCTGGCCGAGGTCTTCCTCGAGCTGGGCCACCTGCTTGCTTACCGCCGACTGGCTGATGTGCAGCGTCTGTGCGGCCTGGGTGAAACCGCCCCGGTGAACCACTTCGATAAAGCTGCGCAGTTGCTTGAATTCCATTGCGTGAATTCCAGATTGGAATGGATAACAGTCTAACAATTCGCTTTTGGCCTTGGCAGCGGCTTTTTAAAATGGGGCATCCCGAGGAAACCCATCATGAAAGCCACCGTATCGAATGCGTTGCCCCGCCTGCTCGCCGAGCTGTGCGCGCTGTTTGTCCTGTACTTCGTGGGCGGTCAACTCGTCGCCTGGCTGGGCTGGCCGATCCCGGCCGGAGTCATGGGCATGGCGCTGTTGCTGATGCTGTTTGCCGTGGGGGCCTTGAAGCCCGGAACCTTGCAACGTGGCGCCGGTTGGCTGATGGCGCAGATGCTGCTGTTTTTCATCCCGGCGCTGATGAGCCTGCTCGATTACGGCAGCCTGATGCGCAGCGAGGGGTGGCGCATCCTGCTGGTGATCGCCCTGAGCACCCTGGTGGTGATGGTGGTCACGGCGCTCACGGTCGAACTGGTCTGCCGCTGGAGCCTGCGCCATGAAGCTTGAACCCATGTCGCTGTTCTGGCTTGCGCTGACAGTGGCGGCCTACCTGTTCAGCCGCTGGCTGTATGGGCGCACTGGCCGTTATCTGCTGTCGCCGCTGGTGCTGGTCCCGGCGCTGCTGCTGGCGGTGGCGATTCCGCTGCACACCGCCTACGCCGAATATGCTCGCAACACACATTGGCTGATCGGTGTGCTGGGGCCGGTGACCGTGGCCTTCGCCGTGCCGATCTGGCAGCAGCGGGCGATGCTGGCACGACATTGGCCGGCGCTGTTGCTGGGGATGCTGGCGGGCAGTTTGGCGTCGATCAGCAGTTCCTGGGGGCTGGCGCACCTGCTGGCGCTGGATGAGTCGGTCAGCCTGTCACTGGTGCCGCGCTCGATCACCACGCCGTTCGCCATGCCGCTGGCCCACGACCTGGGCGGCGTGCCCGAGCTGACGGCGGTGTTCGTGATGTTCACCGGTGTGCTGGGGGCTGTGTTCGGCGGCCTGCTGTTGCGCGTGCTGCCGTTGCGTACGTCACTGGCGCGCGGCGCACTGTTTGGTGTCGGTGCCCATGGCGCCGGGGTCAGCCGCGCCCATGAAGTGGGCGGGGAGGAGGGCTCGGTGGCGGGGCTGGTGATGGTGCTGACCGGCCTGCTCAACCTGTTCGCCGCGCCATTGCTCGCCTGCCTGCTATGACCGTTCGTGCCAGTGTCCTGCAAGGTCATCAAGCTGGCTGCCAAGGTAAGTTCCGCCATTCAAGGCGCTGACTAGACTCAGCCTCGACACAGAGAGCACATGCAAGTGCCGAGGTGACATGCAATGAACGCAGCCTTGCCCTATACCGTCAACACCTGATCAGCGGGACGATTCCGATGCCTTTGGCCGAAATTCCATTGTGCGTCTGGCGTACCCGGGGACAGAGTTTTTCCTTCCGGGGCCAGAGCATCCGTTACTGGACAGCGGGGCAAGGAGAGCCCTTGCTGCTGTTACATGGCTTCCCAACCGCCAGCTGGGACTGGCACTACCTGTGGGCGCCCTTGGCGCAGCGCTTTCGCGTGGTGGCCTGCGACATGCTTGGCTTCGGCGACTCGGCCAAGCCTGCCGACCACGAGTACAGCCTGATGGAGCAGGCCGATCTGCAACAGGCGCTGCTCAAGCACCTGAGGATCGAACGGCCGGTGCACCTGCTGGCGCACGACTACGGTGGCAGCGTCGCCCAGGAGTTGCTCGCGCGCCATCACGAAGGGCGTGCCGACATCGCCAGTTGTGCGTTTCTCAACAGCGCGCTATTCCCCGAGTTGTGTCCGTTGCTGCTGGTGCAGAAGCTGCTGCTCAGCCCGCTGGGCTGGCTGGTGGCGCGTTCGTTCGGGCGGGATGATCTGGTGCGCAATGTCAGCCAGGTCTATGGCCCTTGCACCCACCCCAGCGAAAGCGCGCTGGACGATTGCTGGAGCCTGATGGTGTCGAACCGCGGGACGCGCATCCTGCACAAGTTGATGGCCTATGTGCCGGAGCGGCAGGCACAGCGACAACGCTGGGTCGGTGCACTGCAGGCGGAGGGGGTGCCGTTGCGCCTGATCAATGGTGCGGTCGACCCGCTGTCGGGTGCGCATATGGTCGAGCGCTACCGGCAACTGGTGCCTGATCCCGATACCGTGGTGCTGCAGGGGATCGGCCACTATCCGCACACCGAAGCGCCGGTGCAGGTGCTGCGTCATTACCTGGCGTTTCGCGAGCAGCCCCTGCGCTATATACCTCAGCGGGTTGCCTGGTCCTGAGCGCGGCGATCATCGCCCTGTGTTATCGCCTGCCATTCAGCGTCACTGCGCTTGATTGTCCGCTGCCGATGGCTGTCGGACACTCCAGGTATCCCAACCCTTGCCTGGAGCCTTGAGCATGAGCGAGCCGGTAAATCTGCAAGACCGCGTAGTGATCGTCACGGGGGCCGGCGGTGGCCTGGGCCGGGCCCACGCGCTGCTGTTCGCGGCCCGTGGTGCACGTGTGGTGGTCAACGACCTGGGCGGCTCGACCCATGGCGAAGGCGCCAGCGCCTCGGCGGCCGACCGGGTGGTGGAGGAGATCCGCGCCGCTGGCGGCACGGCGGTGGCCAACCATGACTCGGTGGCCGAGGGGGCGCGTATCGTCGAGCAGGCGCTGGACAGTTTCGGGCGGGTCGATGTGCTGGTGAACAACGCCGGCATCCTGCGCGACAAGACCTTCCACAAGATGGACGACGCCGATTGGGACCAGGTCTACCGGGTTCATGTCGAAGGTGCCTACAAGGTGACCCATGCCGCCTGGCCGCACCTGCGCGAGCAGAACTGGGGACGGGTGATCTTTACTGCCTCCACCTCCGGCATCTACGGCAATTTCGGCCAGGCCAACTATGGCATGGCCAAGCTCGGCCTCTACGGGCTGACCCGCACCCTGGCCATCGAAGGCCGCAAGCATGGGATTCTGGTCAACGCCATTGCGCCCACTGGGGGCACGCGCATGACCGAAGGCCTGATTCCGCCGCAGGTGTTCGAGCGTCTCAAGCCTGAACTGATCAGCCCGGTGGTGGTGTACCTGGGCAGCGATCAATGCGAGGACACGGGGCAGTTGTATGAAGTGGGTGGGGGCTGGGTTGGCAAGGTTCGCTGGGAAAGAAGCCTTGGTGTCGGATTTGATCCGATCACCGGCTTCACGCCTGAACAGGTTGCCGCGCAGTGGGGGCAGATCGGCGATTTCGAGGGGGCGATTCATCCACAGGATACGTTGCAGGCCTTGCAGCAGATGATGGCGAATCTGCGGCAATATCCGCAGGGGTAGCGTGCTTCGGGCGCAAAAAAAAGGCCGCTGCGCAGGCAGCGGCCAATCGAGACGTCAGATCAAGGAGCTTCAAAATCAACGTCGTTCACACGTGGCGGCCCGAACGACGGGGGAGTGCCTTTCGCGCCAGCCAGTGAAGACAGAATAAGCCTCTGATCCCACGGGAAAAATAGCCCTGGGTGACATTCACCTTTACGTTTCGGGTAAAAGTGCCCCAAAAGCAGTCAGGCCGCATCACGACAGTGCGGGGCCTTGAAACCCCGGCCCGGCTCAGGCTTCGTAGCCCATCCGCCAACTGACAGTCTGCGCCGCGGTCAGCAACCGCCGGGCGGCCGGGCCATCTTCATCGGCATGGAAGATCGACGTCGGGCCAACGACCGTCATCACCGCTGCAATCTGGCCCATGGCGTTGAACACCGGCGCCGACAAGGCATCCACCCCCGGCATCAGCAAACCGTGAACATGGTGCAATCCGCGTGTGCGGATCTGCGTCAACAGGTCCATGTAGTCCTCGACCCGTTGCCCCCGTGCGGCCAGTTCTCGGTCGCGCAACTCGTTGGTTTCCCGCTCTGGCAGATGGGCGGCGAATACCAGCCCGGTGGAGGAACTCAGCAGGGGCAGCACCGAGCCGATCTGGGTCACCACCGTCACGGCGCGCACCGCAGGCTCGATGTTCACCACGGTTGCACCCTGGTTACCCCACACGGCGATGAAGCAGCTCTCGTTGAGCGCGTCGCGCAATTGCGACAGCGGCAGGGCAGCGACCTTCAGCACATCGATGCTGCCCAGCGCCGCCATCCCCACGCGCAAGGCTTCGCGCCCGAGCCCGTAGTGATTGGTCGCCGCATCCTGCTCGGCGAAACCGCTGGCGATCAAGGCCTGCAGGTAGCGATGGACCTTGCTGGCGGGCATCTGCACATGTTCGGCCAGGCGCGACAGCGAGGTGGAGGGCGACAGTTCGGCCAGCGCCTTGAGGATGTCAGTGCCGACTTCAGCGGAACGGACCTTCTGTTTGCTGTTGTCAACTGCGGTTTTGTCTCTGGACATCGTAAGACGCTTCCGGGATTCATTCTGGCCGACTTTATAGCTTGACGCCCCTTACCGAGCAAATTACGTTATTCGTAATCGGATTACGATAAATATAAATTCAGATGCGCTGTGTATCCCCTGGCAGTGGTCGGTCCGTCCGCCGATTCGGGGCTGCAGCTCTCTGCCATCAACGGCTCCACCGAGCCCGGAGGCCCCGATGACCCGCGACACCTTCCCCGAACTCAGCTACCTGAGCGGCTTCGGCAACGAATTCGCCAGCGAAGCCTTGCCCGGCGCGCTGCCGGTCGGGCAGAACTCGCCACAGAAAGCACCCTATGGGCTGTACGCCGAGTTGCTGTCAGGCACCGCCTTCACCATGGCGCGCAGCGAACTGCGCCGTACCTGGCTGTACCGTATCCGCCCCTCCGCGTTGCACCCGCGCTTCGAGCGCCTGGCGCGTCAGCCACTGGTCGGCCCGCTCGCTGCGGCGAACCCCAATCGCCTGCGCTGGAACCCGCAGCCAATCCCGTCCGAACCGACCGACTTCATCGAGGGCTGGTTGCCCATGGTGGCCAATGCGGCCGCTGACAAACCGGCCGGGGTGAGCATCTATATCTACCGCGCCAATCGCTCCATGGAGCGGGTGTTCTTCAACGCCGACGGCGAGTTGCTGCTGGTGCCGCAGCAGGGGGGGCTGCGCATTGCCACCGAACTGGGCGTGTTGCAGGTCGAGCCGCTGGAGATCGCGGTGATTCCACGTGGCATGAAGTTCCGTGTCGAGCTGCCTGACGGCCAGGCGCGCGGCTATATCGCCGAGAACCACGGCGCGCCATTGCGCCTCCCGGACCTGGGGCCGATCGGCAGCAACGGCCTGGCCAACCCTCGGGACTTCCTCACTCCCGTTGCGCATTACGAAGAAGCCCGTGGCCCGGTGCAGCTGGTGCAGAAGTTCCTCGGCGAGCACTGGGCCTGCCAACTGCAGCATTCGCCGCTGGATGTAGTGGCCTGGCACGGCAGCAACGTGCCGTACAAGTACGACCTGCGCCGCTTCAACACCCTCGGCACGGTCAGCTTCGACCACCCGGACCCGTCGATCTTCACCGTGCTGACCTCACCCACCAGCGTGCACGGGCTGGCCAACATGGACTTCGTGATCTTCCCGCCGCGCTGGATGGTGGCCGAGAACACCTTCCGTCCCCCATGGTTCCACCGCAACTTGATGAACGAGTTCATGGGTCTGATCGACGGCGCCTACGATGCCAAGGCCGAGGGCTTCCTGCCCGGTGGCGCGTCGCTGCACGGGGTGATGAGCGCCCACGGGCCGGACGCCGAAACCTGCGACAAGGCGATCGCCGCCGAGCTGGCGCCACACAAGATCGACCACACCATGGCCTTCATGTTCGAGACCAGCCAGGTGCTGCGCCCGAGCGAGCAGGCCCTCGAGAGCCCGCAACTGCAGGCCGACTACGACAGTTGCTGGGCAACGCTGCCGAGCACCTTCAATCCGAACCGGAGATGACCGATGAACCAGACCGCCACTGCCCGTAGCTGGGTCGAACACGCCAACGGGCACCGCGATTTCCCGCTGCAGAACCTGCCGCTGGGCATCTTCAGTCGTCCGGGCCAGGCGCCACGCTGCGGCGTGGCCATCGGCGACGCCATCCTCGACCTGGAAGCCGCGCTTGCCGCCGGTGTGTTCGAGGGGGCGGCCAAGGCTGCTGTCGAGGCCACTCGCGGCGGCGCCCTGAACGCCTTCTTCGCCCTCGGCCGTCCGGCCCGGGTGGCCCTGCGCGAGCGCTTGCTGGTTGTACTCGGCGAGCACAGCGAGCATCAGGCCGTGTTGCAGGCGGCACTGTATCCTGCTGGCGAATGCACCTTGCACCTGCCGGCCCGGGTCGGTGACTACACGGACTTCTACGTCGGTATCGAGCACGCCAAGAACGTCGGCAAGCTGTTCCGTCCTGACAATCCACTGCTGCCCAACTACAAGCACGTGCCGATCGGCTACCACGGCCGTGCCTCGACCTTGCGCCCGTCCGGCACCGACGTGCGCCGCCCCAAGGGCCAGACGCTCCCGGCCGGGCAGACCGAGCCGAGTTTCGGCCCATGCGCGCGGCTGGACTACGAACTCGAGTTGGGCATCTGGATCGGCCAGGGCAATGACATGGGGCAGCCGATCGCAATCGGTGATGCGGCCGAGCACGTGGCTGGCTTCTGCCTGCTCAACGACTGGTCGGCGCGCGATATCCAGGCCTGGGAGTACCAGCCGCTGGGGCCGTTCCTGTCCAAGAGCTTCATCACCAGCGTCTCGCCCTGGGTGGTGACCGCCGAGGCGCTGGAGCCGTTCCGCTGTGCGCAACCGGCACGTCCGGAAGGCGATCCGCAACCCCTGTCTTACCTGCTCGACCAGCGCGACCAGGCCGGCGGCGCCTTCGATATCGAACTGGAAGTGCTGTTGCTGACCGAGCGCATGCGTGACGAAGGCTTGCCGGCGCACCGCCTCACACTGAGCAACACCCGCAGCATGTACTGGACCGTGGCACAGATGGTCGCCCACCACAGTGTCAACGGCTGCCAGTTGCAAGCCGGTGACCTGTTCGGTTCGGGCACCTTGTCCGGGGCCGTGCCGGGCTCGTTCGGCAGCCTGCTGGAGATCACCGAAGGCGGCAAGCAACCGGTGCAACTGGCCAATGGTGAGGTGCGCAAGTTCCTCGAGGACGGCGACGAAATCATCCTGCGGGCGCGTTGCGTGCGCGATGGCGTGGCCAGCATCGGTTTCGGCGAATGCCGTGGCACGGTGGTCGGGGCCAACTGAGAGGGCAGGGCGATGGAGCTGTTCACCTACTTCCGTTCCACCTCTTCTTACCGGGTGCGCATCGCCTTGGCGCTCAAGGGCCTGGATTATCAGGCCCGGCCAGTCAACCTGCTCAAGGGCGAGCACCGTGCTGCGGATTACCTGGCGCTCAACCCCCAGGGGCGGGTACCGGCCCTGCGCACGGACAGCGGCGAATTGCTGGTGCAGTCACCAGCGATCATCGAATACCTGGAAGAGCGCTTCCCGGGCACGCCGCTGTTGCCCCAGGGCGAGCAGGCCCGCGCGCGGGTGCGCGGCGTTGCGGCGATCATCGGTTGCGACGTGCACCCATTGCACAACGTCAGCGTGCTCAACCAGTTGCGCCAACTGGGGCACGATGAAACCCAGGTCAATCAGTGGATCGCCCACTGGATCGGCCAGGGGCTGGCGGCGGTGGAGCAACTGATCGGCGATCAGGGCTTCTGCTTTGGCGATACGCCGGGGTTGGCGGATGTGTACCTGCTGCCGCAGGTGTACGCGGCCGAGCGGTTCAATGTGGACCTGGAGGGTTACCCGCGCATTCGCCGGGTCGCCGCCCTGGCTGGGGAGCATCCAGCCTTCGTCAAGGCGCACCCGGCGAACCAGCCGGATACGCCCTGACCACCGGGTCGGCATTGCCCCCGCACCTCTACAACAAAAACAACCAGGTACCTTGCGATGCACAACCAGATAGCCAGCTTTCGCGCGGCCCTCGATGGGCGTCCTGTGTCCTCCTACCAGTGGCGCCTGCTGGCGCTGCTGATCCTGTTGCTGGTGACCGACGGCTATGACGCCCAGGTGCTGGGCTACGTGATTCCGGCCCTGGCCCAGGACTGGGGTCTGGAGAAGGCAGCGTTCGGGCCGGTGTTCAGCGCCAACCTGCTGGGGCTGACACTGGGCTCGCTGGCCGTCACCCCGTTGGCCGATCGCTTCGGCGTGCGCAGGGTGCTGCTCTGGTGCGTACTGCTGTACGCGAGCCTGACCCTGCTGATGGTGTTTTCCACATCGCTGAACAGCCTGATGCTGGCGCGCTTTCTGTGCGGGATCGGCATGGGCGGGGCGATGCCCAGTGCGATGGCGCTGATGGCCGATTATGCACCGCCGCGCCTGCGCACCTTGATGGTGACCCTCGCGGCCTGCGGCTTCTCCCTCGGCGGCGCGGCGGGGGGCTTCGTCGCGGCAGGCTTCATCGACAGGTTCGGCTGGGAGGCGGTGTTTGTTGCCGGTGGCGTGGCGCCGCTGCTGCTGTTCCCCTTCCTGGTGATGTTCCTGCCCGAGTCCTTGCCGCGCCTGTTGCGCGATGCGCCTCCCTACGCCCGTCTGCAACGCCTGGCTGCGCGCATGCTACCCGGCTGGCAAGTACCTGCGGCACAGGGTGCGGTAGATGAACCGGCGGCAGACCAACTGACCGTGTTGGGCTTGTTCCGCGATGGCTTCGCCCGGCCGACGCTGCTCATCTGGGGCACCTTCTTCGTCAGCCTGATCCTGCTCTACTTCATGATCAGCTGGTTGCCGTCGCTGTTGCTGGAGAGCGGGCTGGCGCTCAAACATGCCAACCTGGTGACCTCGCTGTTCCTGTTCGCCGGGACCTTCGGCGCGATATGCCTGGCCTGGTGCGCCGATCGCATGGTCAACAAGGTCAGGCTGCTGGCGGCGGTCCTGTTGGGCGCTGCGGTCTTCAGCGTGCTGGTCGGGCTGAACCACGCCGATCCGCGCTGGTTGGTGCCGAGCGTGTTCGCTGCAGGCTTCTGCATCATTGGCGGGCAACTGACGCTCAATGCCTTCGTCAGCAACTTCTACCCGGCTCAGGTTCGGGCGACCGGCACCGGCTGGGCGTTGGGCGTCGGGCGTTTCGGTTCGATCCTCGGGCCGTTGTTCGGCAGCCTGCTGCTGGCCATGCACATGCCGGTGGAGTGGATATTCTTCTTCTGCGCGATTCCGGCAGTCATCGCGGCGCTGCTGATCAGCCAGGTGCGTGCGCCGGGCAAGCAGGCCGATACGCAGGCGGCCAAGGTCGATGCGCTAGTGGATTGAACGGTTTGTCGAAGGCAACTGGGCGAGGCGCTCGCCCAGCTTGAGGCGCTGCACCGGATCGTCGCTCAACAGCAATGCGTGCTCCAGGTCGAAGCGCTCGGCCTGGGGGCAGTCCAGGTGCTGGTAGAGGGTGGCGCGGGCCAGATAGTCGGCGACCTGCACTGGCCCTAGTTGCATCACCCGTTCAGCGTCGATCAGCGCAGCCAGGTCGTTGTCGTTGCTGCTGTGCAGCTGGCGCAGGTTGCGCGACAGGCGCTGTAGCATCTGCATCGGGCTGGCGCTATGCAGGTGTTCGGCGGTCAGGGTCATGTGCGGGCCGTACTGGCGGTTGAGTAGTTCGCGGCAATCCGCGGGGTACAGGCGTCGACCGCCGCAGGGGTCGAGCAGATGATCGGCGCCGGGCACGCGCAACAGGAAATGGCCAGGAAAGTTCACCCCCTCCAGTGGGATCGACAGGCGCTGCGCCATCTCCAACGCCAGGATTGCCAGCAGCAACGGCTGGCCTCGACGGCGTTGCAGCACCTTGTCCATCAATGCTGCTTGCGGACGTAGCGGGTGGTATTCGTCCTGCTGGAAGCCCAGGGCATTGAGTTGGCGCAGCAATGGCTGGGCGAGTTCGCCGACGGGAAGCATCGGCAGGCGCGCGTTGATTTCTCGATGCAGGTCGTGCAACTGCGCGAGGTTGGCGGCGGGATCGACCTCGCGGTCATGCTCGGCGGCGATCCAGAGGGTGGCTTCCAGCAGGGCGACCGGGGTGCGGTCGAGGCAGGCCAGGCAGGCTTTACGTGGGTTCATCGGACTTCTCCACACACACTAGATTTTTAGCTCCGGTGCACCGATTCGTCCAGTGGTCCGCCCAGGCCCTGGACCGTCGCGGGCTGCCTATACTGGTGGGAGCACCTTGTGGGGAGCCCGTCGATGTTCGCGCTCATGCAAAGCACCCGTACCCAGTCCCTGCACCTGTGGAACGACCCTGCCACCGGCTTGAAAGCCGTGGTGGCGATTCATAGCGAGCATCTGGGGCCAGCCATGGGGGGCTGTCGCTACCTGCCGTACGCCGACGATGAAAGTGCGATGACCGATGCCATCCACCTGGCCCAAGGCATGAGCTACAAGGCGGCCCTGGCCGGGCTGGCGCTGGGCGGCGGCAAGGCGGTGATCGTGCGCAACCCTCATGTGGAAAACCGCGCAGCGCTGTTCGAGGCGTTCGGGCGTTTCGTCGACAGCCTGCAAGGGCGCTTCATCACCGCCGTGGACAGCGGCACCTCGACGCTGGACATGGACTGCATCGCCCAGTCCACTCCTCATGTCACCAGCACCACGGCATCGGGCGACCCTTCACCGCACGCGGCCATGGGCGTGTTCGCCGGCATTCGCGCCACCTCGATGGCACGGCTGGGCAGCGATAATCTCGAGGGGTTGCGCGTGGCGGTGCAAGGGCTGGGCAATGTGGGCTATGCACTGGCCGAGCAGTTGCGTGCGGCAGGGGCAGAGTTGCTGGTCAGTGACCTCGACCCCGGGCGGGTGAGGCTGGCGGTGGAGCAGTTCGGGGCGCATCCGGTGACCAACGATGCGCTGATCAGCACGCCCTGCGATATCTTCGCGCCATGCGGGGTAGGGCCTGTGCTCAATGGCCAGAGCGTGATGACGTTGCGTTGCGCGGCGGTGGCCGGCGCCGCCAATCATCAGTTGACCACCTTGCAGGTGGCCGACCAGCTCGAGAGCCGCGGGATTCTGTACGCCCCGGACTACGTGATCAATGCCGGTGGGCTGATCTACGTGGCGCTGACCCACCGAGGCGCTGACCTGAGCACCATTACCGCGCATCTGGCGCGCATCCCCACGCGCTTGACCGAGGTGTTCGCCCATGCCCAGGCCGAGAAACGCTCGCCTGCGCGCGTCGCGCAGATGCTGGCGGAGCGGCTGTTGTACGGTTGAGCGGACAGCGCCAGCATCCACGCCGCCGTGTACAGTCGGCGCAGATGCTGCTGCAGGAGCCTTACTCGGCTGCCTCGCCTTCGAGCAGCTCGGCCAGCGCATCGGGCTGGCTCTTGAATGCCCGGGCGAACACGTCGCGGTTCTTGGCCATGTAGATGCCCGCTTCCTCGACCTGCTGCTCGCTCAGCGACGGCACGGCCTTGTGCAGTACTTCGGCCAGCCGTTCGGCCAGCTCGAGCATCTTGTCGTGACGGTCTGCTTCGGCCTTATCCATGAACAAGCGCTCCGGGTCGCGGCTGCTGCGGTACACCACTTCGACGGCCATTCATCACCTCTGTGCCTTTTGTGTATGTGAGTTGGATAACAACTGTATCTTTATACAGTGTTGAGCATAGCGGATTCTTTGGCAATCGGATAGTGGCGTTCTGATTTACCCGGATGCACGCGGCGAAGCATAGTTCATAGGTGCCTTGCGGCAATCGGTCACCTTCCAAGTACGGGGCCTGGCCCTTTAACTGCATGTCAAAAGCGTCACATCGGTGGCGCATCATCCTTCATGTCGTATCGAGGAATCCTGCATCGTGAAATCCAAATGGCCAGAAAAGCTGCGCAAGGGCCTGCATGCGCCCGCCGACGCACTGGGAAATCTGTTCGTCGAATCGTTCCACTACCTGGCCCTGTTCGGCATCGGTGCGATCACGGCCTATGCCGCCGTGGCGACCTTCATCGAGATGCTCGAGAAGGGCGGCATCAGTGTCGATGACATTCTGCTGCTGTTCATCTACCTCGAGCTGGGGGCCATGGTGGGGATCTACTTCAAGACCAACCACATGCCCATCCGCTTCCTGCTGTATGTGGCGATCACCGCACTCACACGCCTGCTGATCGGCGATGTCTCGCACCACAAGGCGCCGGACGTGGGGTTGCTGTACGTGTGTGGCGGCATCCTGCTGCTGGCCTTCGCGATCCTGGTGGTGCGTTTTGCCTCGTACCGCTATCCGTCGACGCGGGTGATCGATGCCAGCGGCAAGGATATGGATGACGGCAAGGTCTGATCCATCCGGCAGCGACTTGGGCAAGCTGGACGGCAGGTACGGGAAATTGTCTCTCCGCAGTGATGAGGAATGCGTTGTCCTCTTCGCGTCGGTTCGACTTGCCCGCGAAGGGGTCAATACTGCTCTATCGAGCGACCCCCGCACCCCGCCAGACCTGATCCCGTCCCGCACTGTCGGTCATCCCCGCCAGCACTTGCAGGGCATCTTCCCCTTGTTCGATGGCCAGCCCCAGGCGAATGCTGTCCACCACCCGGCGCAGGCGCGTCGGGTCATTGCGTTGGGCGGCGCTGATCAGTCGCTTGGCGACCACGCCGGTATCGTTGGAGAGGGTCAGCATGATGCTGCCGTCGAGCCGCTCGATGCTCAGGTTGACCCGGTAGTACGGGGCGAAGGCGTCGCTGATGAGGTCGAAGGGATTGGTCATGGGCTGGCATCTGCAAAGAATGTTCACCGATTGACCGGGAGACAGCAGGGATGGTTCAGCGACGTTGATCAATTGATGCAGTGTGTGGCTTGTGCCGGCCTGGAACCCTGGAAACGAAAACGCCCGGTGCCAGGCACCGGGCGTCTGTGTGTCACCGATCACTCTTCTTCGGTTTGCTGCACCACGCTGCGCTTGCTGCGCAACTTGCCGTAGAAATGTTCCAGCGCGTTGTTCAGCTTGCTGGCCGCACCGTCGATCGCGTGGTCCAGCGAGGTGGCGGTATGGCTGACGGAAATCGGTTGATGACCTTTGGGGCGAGCCTCCATCTGGCAGCGTTTGTCATGCGGGCCGGGCTTGTCGCCGTTCTCGTCACGCAAGTGGACCTCGATGCGGGTAAGGTCGTCCTCGTAGCGCTGCAGCGTGCTTTCCAGCGTACTGCGGACCCATTCGTTCAGACGGCTGCTGCTGTCGATATGGTTGCTGCTGTTGACCTGGATTTGCATGATTCAATCCTTATTCAGCTTGCTCGCATGGAGGCGTGCCTAGGCCCTTGAGGCCCTTGGGGAAAGCATCGCCTCTTGACTCTAAGGTCAGGGATTGGCGCGCCGAATTCAAGCCCCTTTTCCGATAAATTTTTTGTAGCAATTCGCAGGGTTAACACTGTTGATGCAGGAGCGACTGTCTGGTTCAAAATCTAAAGGCCAGTCCAGGCTCCCTGTGGCAGCGGCGGTTCGCCGCTGCGACTTGCCCGCGAACACGGGCGTAGCCCGTGCCAGACAGCGCGGTGTCTTTTTCGCGGGCAAGTCGGGGCGCCGAACCGCCGCTCCTACAGGTACCGCACTGGTACTGAGGACCGTGCCATCGTCAGAACGCGACCGAGGTCTGCACATACAGCGTGCGCGGCTCGCCCACGTACTTGCCCTTGTTGTTGTCGTCGAACGAACGGGTGTAGTACTCGCGGTTGAACAGGTTCTTCACCCCCACCGCCACCTTCAGGTTCGACAACTGCGGCCCGAAGTCGTACCCGGCGCGAGTGCTGACCAGCATGTAGCCCGGTATCCGTCCGGTGCTGCCATCGGCGCTTTCGCTGGCGGTGTTGGCGTTGTCGGCGTACTGGCTGCTCTGGAAGCTGCCATCCAGGTTCAACTGCCATGGCCCCTCGGTGTAGCCGAGCCCCAGCGTGCCCTTGTGGCGCGAGGAGAACGGCACCTGATTGCCCTTGTTCGGGCCGTCCTCGCGGATGGTGGCGTCGACGAAGGCGTAGCTGGCGTGCACATCGAAGCCGGC
This sequence comes from Pseudomonas sp. RW3S2, assembly GCF_014268955.1. Classification (NCBI taxonomy): domain Bacteria; kingdom Pseudomonadati; phylum Pseudomonadota; class Gammaproteobacteria; order Pseudomonadales; family Pseudomonadaceae; genus Pseudomonas; species Pseudomonas sp. RW3S2. Next base: position 52,132 of record NZ_JABWRM010000015.1, read on the forward strand.
CAGCGCCGGGCTCAGTCCGTCGAGGGCATAGCGCACGCTGGTCTCGATGCCCTGGTGGCGGGTTTCGCCGCGGGCGATCACCGAGTCGTTGGTCTGGTTGCTCTCGTATTGGTTGTCGAAGTTGATCAGGAAGGCGCCGATCTCTGCCTGCAAGTCGCCGCTGTCGTAGCGGGTGCCGACTTCCCAGGTGCGCGCCTTTTCCGGCTTCACTTCGCCGCTGCTGACACGGTTGGGCATCTGGCTGTACTGCACGCTGCCGAACGAGCCTTCGGTGTTGGCGTAGAGGTTCCAGGTGTCGGTCAGGTGGTACATCACGTTCAGTGCCGGCAATGCGGTGTTGTAGCTGCCCTGGTAACGCTGGTTGCTGAGCTTGTTGCTCTGCTCGGAGTCGATCATCTCGTAGCGGATGCCGGGGGTGATGGTCCAGCGGCCGATGTCGATGCGGTCGTCCAGGTAGATCGCGTGGGCTTCGGTGGCGCCACGGGTGTCGCGGTCGTTGCGGCTGGCGGTGGTCGGCAGGTTGCCGGTCACAGGTTCACGGAAGCGCAGTTCGTGGCCGGCTTCGTTGATGTAGCGGTAGCCCACGCCCAGTTCGTGCCAGCTGTCGCCCAGTGCCACACCTTGCGAGAAGCGGGTCTCGATGCCACGTACCCAGTACTCGCGTGGCGACAGCGAGACGAAGCTGCCCTGGTCGAGGTAGCCGCTGCGCAAGGTCTTGGTGAAGAAGCTGTTGACGCTGAACTGGCGGTCGTCCTGCTTGTAGTCGTAGCCGAAGTTGACCAGGGTGCGACGGCCCCAGAACTTGTCCTTCAGGCGGGTCGACTGGTACGGGTCTTCATCGAACGCCGCCTTGCTCAGGCCGCCGGGCATGTCGGCCTCGCCCTCGTAGTACTGAGCCATGGCGTGCAGGCTGTTGGCCTCGTCCAGTTGCAGCTTGCCTTTGAGAATGAGGTCGTCGATCTGTGTGTCGCTGTGTTCGCGCCAATCGCCGCCGCGGGTGCCGGAGTAGAGCAGGGCGCCACCCAGGCCGTTGTCGTTGGTGCCACCGACCAGCAGGTTGGCGCTGTTCTTGACGCCGTCGTGGCTGGACGAGGGGCTGATCTGGTTCTGCATGGCGGCCTTGAAGGTCGCCTCTTCGGGGATGGCACGGGTGACGAAGTTGACGATACCGCCGACGTTCTGCGGGCCGTAACGCACTGCGCCGCCGCCGCGCACCACATCGACCGCATCCATGTTGCCCAGGCTCAGCGGGGCCAGCGACAGCTGTGGCTGGCCGTAGGGGGCGAAGGGGACCGGGATGCCGTCCATCAGCACCGTGGAACGCGAGGCCAGGCGCGGGTTGAGGCCACGGGTGCCGAAGTTCAGTGCCAGGTCGTGGCTGCCGGTGCCGTTGTTTTCCGGGGCATTGACGCCGGGGATGCGGTTGAGCACCTCACGGGCGTTGTTGGCGCCACTGCGCTCGAACGCTTCGCGGCGGACCACGTCACGTGCGCCGGGGTGTTCGAAGACGTTGTCCTGACGTGCCTCGGCCAGCCAGTCGCCAACCACGGTCGAGGCACCCAGCTCGATTGCCGCATCGCTGCCGGACGTGGCGAGCGGTTGCAGGCTGTAGGCATTGTCGGCCTCCTGGCGCGCCTGCAGGCCGCTGCCATGCAGCAATGCCTCCAACCCTTGCTGCACGCCATACTGGCCTTCCAGGCCGGGGCTGCGCAAGCCTTGGGTGACACTGGAGCCGAACGAAATCAGCGCACCGCTTTCGCGGCCGAACTGGTTGAGGGCGTCTTCCAGGGTGCCGGGCGCGATGTGATAGGCGCGCGGTTCGGCAGCCTGGGCGAAGTTCAGGCTGGTGGCGAGCAGCAGGGCGATGGCGAGAGGCGTGGGGCGCAGGTGCATGGGGTTGGGTCCTGTCAGGAGGGTTCTGCCTGCTCTGTCACGCGAGGGAAGCGAAATGGCTCAGGTTGGAAGAAAAATAGTTGTCGGCACAGGCTCAAACCGCCTCGACCTTGACCCAGTACCGGGTGAACCGCCGCACCCGCACCGGCAGCGCCACCTCCAGCATCTCCAGGATCCGTTCGCTGTCATCCAGCGGGTACGACCCGGAAATCCGCAGCCCTGCGACCTGCTCGCTGCAGCCCAGCTGTCCGTGGCGATAACGTGACAGCTCAGCGAGAAACTCGCCCAGGCGCATCTGCGAGACCACCAGCATCCCATCGACCCAGGCGCCAATGTTGCGATCCAGCGCGCCGATACTTTCCCAGTGGCCCGCTGCCAGGCGGGCTTGCTGCCCCGCGAGCAGCACCTGGCCCTGTAGCCGAGCCATGCCGCTGAACACCGAGACCTGGCTGAACCCCTCGAACTGGCGCACGTTGAAGCGGCCGCTGTCGAGTTGCAGGCTGCCATCGTCGGTGCGCAACACCAGCGGGCGGGTATCGCGGGCGACGTCTAGCGACAACTCACCGTCGAGCAGGTGCACGTAACGTTGCTGCCCATCGAACCGTACATCGGCGGCGCTGCGGGTGTTCAGTCGCAACAGGCTGCCGTCGTCCAGCGGCAGGCGTCGGCGCTGGCCCACGGGGCTGCGGTAGTCGGCCATCAGCCCTGGCAACGGATTGTGCGATTGCAATCCCAGCCCGGTGGCACTGGCCACGCCCGCTAGCAGCAACGCCTTGAGCGCGCGACGCCGGGCCGGGGAGGGTGGTGCCTGCAAGGTGGCGTGCACCACGGGCGAGGTCGCGCCACGCAGACGCTGGTTGACCTGCTGGATATGCGCCCAGGCGCGCTGGTGTTCGCCGTCCGCCTGCAACCAGTGTTCGAGTGCCTGCTGCTGGACCGGGTCGAAATCGGCCCCCTGGGATTCGATCAGCCAGTGCACCGCCTGCTCGGCGACCTGGGGCGAGATGCCTGCGCTCACAGGGCGAAATAGCAGCGCAGGGCTGCCTTGTGCAGGTAGCGTTTGACCGTTGCCAGGGAAATACCCAGTTCACGGCCGATCTCGGCTTGGCCCAGGCCATCGACCTGGGCCAGCAGGAAGGCGCGTTTGACCAGCGGCGGCAGGCCATCGAGCAGGCGGTCGAGTTGGAGCAGGGTTTCGAAGATCAGCGCCTTTTCTTCCTCGCTTGGCGCCAGGCGCTCGGGCACCTGGGCCAGGGCTTCGAGGTAGGCACGCTCCAGCTCCTGACGGCGGAAATGGTTGCACAGCACGCGCTTGGCGACGGTGGCGAGAAAGGCCCGGGGCTCGATCAACTGTGGGGTGTCGCGAGCCTGGAGCAGGCGCACGTAGGTGTCCTGGGCCAGGTCGGCGGCGCTCTGCGGGCAGCCCAGGCGACGGCGCAGCCAACCGGTCAGCCAGTTGTGGTGGGCGTGGTAGAGGCCTTCGACGGTGGAGGAGAGGGCACTGGACACCGAGGTGACTCCGGCGTCCGATGACGCGATTGGGAGTAAGAATTGTTCGCATTATATTCAGGGTGGTGTGGTGTCGCAATCCTGTTGGGCCGGGCGCAGCTCATCCCCAATCTTTGCTTATGAGAATTGAAATCATTACTATTGCACCCCTCTCAACCTGTCCCCGGACCGTCGCCCCATGAAAAGCAAAGCCGCCGGCCTGCCCCTGAGCTACCGCCTGGCCGTGACCTCGCGCAGCCTGGCTGCCTTGCTGGGGGGCTACCTGCTGGCCTCGGCGGCCAGCGTCTGCGTCAGCCTGCTGATGCCCGGCGCCCAGGTCGATGCGGCACTGACCGGGATGATGCTGTCGTTCGTGTTCTATCTGCTCGCCTTCATCTGGTGCTTCGCCTGCCGCAGCGCATTGCGCGCCTGGCTGGGCGTCTTGCTGCCAAGCCTCGTGCTGGGCGCGATCGGCGGGCTGGCTTATTGGATGAAGAACCCATGAAAGAGGGCTTCCGCCAGGCCATGGCCTGGCTGCACACCTGGACCGGCCTGATCTTCGGCTGGCTGTTGTTCGCCATCTTCCTCACCGGCACGCTTGCCTACTTCAAGGAAGAGATCAACCACTGGAGCAAACCGGAGATCCACAGCCATCCGCTGAATCCGGCGGCCAGCCTGGAGATGGCGCAGCGCTACCTGCAAGCCAACGCCGCCGATTCCAGCACCTGGTTCATCCGCCTGCCCAGCGAGCGCGAGGCGGCGCTGAGCGTCGGCTATCGCGACCCCAACGCCGGTGGGCGACGCGGCTTCACCAGCAAGGAACTGGACGCGGCCAGCGGCGAGATGGTCGAGGGCCGCGACAGCCGTGGCGGCGACTTTTTCTACCGTTTCCACTTCCAACTGGAGATGCCGCACCCCTGGGGGCGCTGGCTGTCGACCTTCTGTGCCTTCATCATGCTGCTGGGGCTGGTGACCGGGATCATCACCCACAAGAAGATCTTCAAGGAGTTCTTCACCTTCCGCCCCGGCAAGGGCCAGCGCTCCTGGCTCGATGGCCACAACGCCATCGGCGTGCTGGTGCTGCCCTTCCACCTGATGATCAGCTACAGCAGTCTGGTGATCTTCATGTACATGGTCATGCCTGCCGGGATCATGGCCAGCTATGGCAGCGCCAACGGTTACTTCAACGACCTGTTCGGCCGCGACGAAGTGCCGAAGGTGGCTGGTGTGGCCGCGCCGCTGGTCCCCCTGTCGAGCCTGTACGCCAAGGTCCAGGAGCAGGCGCCAGGCGCGCGCATGGGCTTCATCCAGGTACAGAACCCTGGCGACCAGAATGCCCGCGTCACCTTGAGCCGTGCCTCGGCCGACAGTGTCGCGTACAAGCGCAGCGCCAACTGGACCTTCGACGGTGCCACCGGTGCACTGCTCACCCAGGGTGCGCCGGAAAGCGCGGCGATGATGACCTCCTTCACCTTCGTCGGCCTGCACATGGGCAACTTCGCCGGGCCCTGGCTGCGCTGGTTGTACTTCGTCTTCGGGGTCGCCGGCACGGCGGTGATCGGCACTGGCCTTGTGATGTGGCTGGGCAAGCGTCAGCTCAAGCATGCCAAGAGCGAGCGCATGCCCGCGGAGCTGCGCCTGGTCGAGGTGCTCAACATCGCCAGCATGAGCGGCCTGCTGCTGGGCGTGGCGGCGTTCTTCTGGGCCAATCGCCTGCTGCCGGTCGGGCTGCAAGGGCGGGCCGACTGGGAGGTCAATGCGTTCTTTCTGGTCTGGGCACTGTCGCTGCTGCACGCCATGCTGCGCCCCGGGCGTCGCGCCTGGGGCGAGCAGTTGGCGCTGGGGGCCCTGGTGTTCGCTGCGTTGCCGTTGCTCAATGCCGTGACCACAGGCCAAGGCCTGGATCATTCGCTGATCGTCGGTGACTGGGCGATGGCTGGGTTCGATCTCACGGCCCTGGCCACCGGCCTGTTCCTCGGCTGGGCGGCCGGCAAGATGCTGCGCGCGCCCAAGCCGGTCGCCAAGCGCTCGGCCAAGGTCAAGGCCCGCGCCGAAACCGTGGAGGCGAATTGATGCTGAGCCTGGCGCTGTTCACCTTCGCCGGCCTGGCTGCCCTGTGCCTGGCCATGGAAAAACACTTCACCGACCTGCTGGACCGCAAGCCGCGGCAGGCCCAGTTGCGTGCCTTGCGCATCCTCGGCTGGCTGCTGCTGGTGCTGTCGGTGGTACTGGCCGTGCACTTGCGTGGCTGGGCGCTGGGGCTGGTGGAGTGGACGGCCGTGTTGATGGCCGGGCTGACCCTCTGGGTGTTCGGCCTGCCGTACCAGCCACGCCTGCTGCTGAGCCTGGCAACGGCGAGCCTGGTGCTGGCGCCGGTCGTGGCGGTGTTTGGCGCGTGAGCGAGCCTGACCTCGACGAGGCCGGTGGCCGGGCGCGCTTCCTGCAGGTGTTCCTGGCCCAGCGCGGACGCATGGAGGCGCTGGTCAGCCGGCGCGTCGGCTGTCGTGCCACGGCCTCGGACCTGGTCCAGGAGCTGTTCCTGCGCTTCTGGCGTCGGCCTGCGGTCAAGGTCGAGGCGCTCGACACCTACCTCTTGCGCTGCGCCGGCAACCTGGCGATCGATCACCTGCGCAGCGAGGGCAGTCGCGGTCGTGTCACCGAAGGGCTGTCGATCAGCGACGAGGCGCTGTCGGTCCAGGCGCCAGAGCAGGCGCTGGAGGTCGATCACGATCTACGGCGCATCGAGCAGGCGCTGCGCGCCTTGCCGGAACGTACGCGACAGATCTTCCTGCTCAACCGCATCCATGGCTGCAAGTACGGCGAGATCGCCAAGGCCATGCAGGTGTCCCAGAGTGCGGTGGAAAAGCATATGATGCGCGCCCTCGAAGCGTGCAAGGCGAGTGTCGCCGAGCCCGCTACCCCATTGCGCAGGCCAGGGAGCGACCGTCGATGAGCCAGCCCTATCCAATCACCGCCGAACAGTCGCGCATGGCCCTGGGCTGGCTGAGCCGCATCAACGAGCATCCTCCGGCAGCCGAAGGCGCCGAGTTCAAGCGCTGGTTGCTGGCCGATCCTGCGCACCGCGCCGCTTATGCCGAGGCCCTGGCAGTGTGGCAACTGAGCGAAGCGCCCGCCGCGCACCTGGCTGAAGAGGAACGCGAGGATCTCGAGCAGTACCTGCAGGCCATGCGTCGGCCGAAAGCCCGCTGGGGGCGGCGTGGCGGGGCACTGGCGGCAGCGGCCTGCCTGGTGCTGACACTGGGCAGCCTGGCCGGTTGGCAGCCGCAATACTGGCTGCAGGACCTGCGTGCCGACTATCGCAGTGATGAGCATGTGCGCCAGGTCACCCTGGCCGACCAGTCACGCCTGACCCTGGATGCCAACAGCGCCGTGGTGGTGGATTTCGACCATGGCGAGCGGCGCGTACACCTGCTGCGTGGCGCGGCGTTCTTCGAGGTGACCCACACCGGTGCGCCGTTCCTGGTCGATGCGGCGGGCGGCGAAGTGCGGGTGCTGGGCACTCAGTTCGAGGTACGCGGGCAGGGCGACGGCGCCCAGATTACCGTGCGCAGTGGACGGGTGGCGGTGACACCGATTGCCGGTGCCGTGGCGCGTGAGCTGACCGCCAACCAGCAACTGACCTACGCCGAGGGCGTGGCGGGGGCGATCAGTGCCGTGGACAGTGACAGTCGCCTGGCCTGGCGCCAGGGCTGGCTGAACTATTACCAGGTGCCGCTGGCGCAGGTGGTCGAGGACCTGGAGCGGTATTACCCGGGGCGCATCCTGCTGCTCGACGATGCCTTGGCGCAGCGCAAGGTCAGCGGCAGTTTCCCGGTGGAGGAGCCCTTGCTGGCGCTGGCGTCGCTGGGCAAGGTCATGGGCTTCGTGCCGCAGACGCTGTTCGGGCGGGTGACGGTGGTGCGCTGAAGCCGACCCCATAACGGCAAAACCCCACCGGCACCCTGGTGCCTGTGGGGTTTTTCGCATATGCGAGGGCTTCAGTTCCCCGCTTTGATGCTGGTCCAGATCCGCGTGCGGATGCGGTCGATCTTCGCTGGCATCGCTTCCAGGGCAAACAGCTTGCCCATCACGTCCGGGCTCGGGTAGATCATGGTGTTCTGCTTGAGTGCCGGATCGACCAGGGCGTCTGCCTTGGCATTGCCGTTGGCGTACTGCACCGAATTGCTGATGTTGGCCATCACCTCAGGCTGCAGCAGGTAGTTCATGTAGGCGTAGCCGGCTTTCTCGTCCGGTGCATCGGCTGGCATGGCGACCATGTCGAACCACAGCGGCGCACCTTCCTTGGGAATCGAATAGCCGACCTTCACCCCGTTCTTCGCATCTTCGGCGCTGTTCTTGGCCTGCAGCACGTCGCCGGAGAAGCCGACCACCACGCAGATATTGCCGTTGGCCAGGTCACCGGTGTACTTCGAAGAATGGAAGTAGTTGATGTACGGACGCACCTTCATCAACAGTTCCTTGGCCTTCTCGTAATCCTCAGGCTTCTGGCTGTGCGGCGGCAGGCCCAGGTAGTTCAGGGCGATCGGCAGCAATTCCGGGCCGTTGTCGAGCATGGCCACGCCACAGCTCTTGAGCTTTTCCATGTTCTCGGGCTTGAACACCAGGTCCCAGGAATCGACCGGTGCCTTGTCGCCGAGCACGGCCTTGACCTTGTCGATGTTGTAGCCGATGCCGGTGCTGCCCCACAGGTACGGGAAGCCGTACTGGTTGCCCGGGTCGTTCACTTCCAGCGCCTTGAGCAGCACCGGGTTGAGGTTCTGCCAGTTCGGCAGCTGGCTCTTGTCGAGCTTCTTCAGGGCCTTGCCCTGGATCTGCCGGGCCATAAAGTGGTTGGAGGGGAAGACCACATCGTAACCGGAGTTGCCGGTCATCAGCTTGCCGTCGAGGGTTTCGTTGCTGTCGTAGACATCGTAGGTGGGCACGATGCCGGTGGCTTTCTGGAAGTTCTGCAGCGTGTCCGGGGCGACGTAGCTGGACCAGTTGTAGATCTTCACCGAGTCGGCGGCGCTGGCGACGCCAGCAGCCAGCATCAGGGGGGCGAGGAGGAGTTTGCGCATGTCCGGTTTACCTTGCTTTGTCTGTTGTTATCGAAGAACGGCAGGCGATCAGCGGATCAGAAAATCAGTACGTAGGTCTTGCGCACGGTTTCCTGGATATCCCAGATCCCGGTGCTGTTGGCCGGTAGCATCAGTGCGTCTCCGGCTTCTATGACCAGGGGCTCGCCACCGTCGGGGGTGAAGGTGCAGCGGCCCTTGATGAAATGGCAGAACTCCTGTTGCACGATCTGCCGGCGCCAGCGCCCGGGGGTGCATTCCCAGATACCGGTTTCGACGCCATCGTTGCGTTCGACGCAGGTGACCGAGGTCACCGCGACGGGTTCTCCGAGGGGGACGGCGACCGGGTTGGAGGTTTCCAGCGCGGCGCTGTCGGTGTGCTTGAACTGGGTGATGCTCATGACTGCAGGATCTCTTGTGGTAGTGGGTGCAACTCAGTGCATGAAGCCTTCCATGAACCCGGCCAGGCCGCTGGCCAGGCGTCGCCGCCAGGCCGGGCTGGCCGGGTTGGCGAGGGTGCGGTCCTCGTGGACGAAGCTCTGGATGATCGCGTTGTAGCCTAGCCAGCGGCAGGGCTCGGGCGGCCAACTGGCGAGGCTCGACAGCGGGCGGTTGTCGTGGACCCAAGGCTGGGCGGTCAGCTCGTTGTGCTGGCCGAGAATCAGTGCCGCGAGCGTGCGCCCGCCCAGGTTGGTGGCGCCGACACCTTCGCCGCCATAGCCACCCGAGAGCGCCAGGCCGCGTTGGCGGTCGCACAGCATGTGCGGGCGGAAGCGCCGCGCCATGCCCAGGTTGCCACCCCAGGAGTGGGTGATGCGCACGTTCTTCAGGTGCGGGAACAGTTCGCCGAACAGATAGCGGCGCAGCTCGATCTCGGCGTCGCTGAGGCTGAAGTCCTCGCGCAGGCGGCCACCGAAGCGATACCCGCCGCGGGCGCCGAACACCAGGCGGTTGTCGGTGGTGCGCTGACCATAGGTGACCTGGCGGCTGCCTTCGCTGAAGGCCTGGCCCTGGCTCAGGCCGATCTGCTCCCAGGCCGATTCCGGCAGCGGCTCGGTCGCCACCAGCAGGCTCTGCACGGGCAGTTGATGGCGATCCAGCGGCGGCAGGCTGGCGGCGTAGCCTTCGACCGCCGGCACGACCCATTGGCAACGGACCTTGGCCTGGGCAGTGCGCACCTCACCGGTCTGCCAGTCGCTGGCCGGGGTGTTTTCGTAGATGGGTACGCCCATGCCCTCGACCACCCGTGCCAGGCCGCGCACCAGCTTGGCAGGCTGGATGGTTGCGACGTGGGGGCTGAAGATCGCGCCGTAGGCATTGCTGACCCGCAGTTGGCCGGCCAGTTGTTCGGGCTTGAGCCAGCGGTAGTCGTCCTCGTTCATGCCCTGGCGGTACAGGTCGTCGAGGTAGGCGCGCAGGCTGCGCTCCTGCTCGGGGTAGCGGGCGGCGCAGTAGATGACGCCACCCTTGCGGTAGTCGCAGTCGATGCCTTCGCGCTGCAGCACGCCGTGCACTTCGTCGGGGATGGCGTGCAGCAGGTCGACGCTGGCGCGGCGCTGCTGTGGCGAAAGGGTGGCCAGCAGGCGGTCTTCGCCCAGCAGGTTGCCCATCAGCCAGCCGCCATTGCGCCCGGAGGCACCGAAGCCTGCGGTGTTGGCCTCGAGGATGGCGATGCGCAGGTGCGGGGCCTGGCGCTTGAGGTAGTAGGCCGTCCACAGGCCGGTGTAGCCGGCACCGATGATGCACACGTCGACATCCAGGTCCTGCTGCAGCGACGGGCGGGCGTCGAGCGGCTCGTCGAGCTGGTCCATCCAGAGGCTGATCGTGCGCCAGGCTTGCATCAGGTACTGCTCCCACTTCCGTTCAAGGTTCTGGGAGCGATGCTAGTAGGGCGGGCGCTTCGCTGTCTTACGTGCGTGCACGCAGAGAAATCTGCTTCACGTAGGCCTTGGGCGAGAGCCCGGTGTGTTCGCGAAAGCACTTGTAGAAGGCCGACAGCGAATTGAAGCCGGCGGCAAAGGCCAGTTCGTCGATCGGTGCCCTGCAGCCCGCGTCATCGAGCCCGGCGAGCAGGTGCTGCAGGCGGGCCTGGTTGACGTAGCGGTAGAAGCTCTGGCCGAGCACCTGGTTGAGCAGGTAGGAGATCTGGTTGCGGCTGTAGCCGCTCTCCTGTGCGACCTGTTGCAGGTCCAGCTCAGGGTCCAGGTAGGGGCGCTGGGCCTGGAAGTAATGTTCCAGGTCCTGGGCCATGGTGCTCAGTTGCCGTGGCGACAGGCCCAGGCGGCTGGTCGCGGGACGCGGCCCGGAGGCGCTGGCGCCCTTGCCGTCGCGGCGGATCAGCGTGCCGTATTCGTTGACCCGCCAGATCAGGTTGTCCTTGACCGTGATCGCCTCGCTGGACTGGAAGGCCACCAGGCCTTCACCGCCCTGGACCGTCACCTGGTACTGGATGAAGGCTGTGCAACCGTCGACCCGGATGCGGTCGCTGTGGACGATGTCTTCCCCGGCTTCGTGCGGCAACGAGACGCGCACGTATTCGCGCAGCTCGTCGAAGCCGAGCACACGGTTCTGGAAAAAGTCGTGGTACTGGATCTCTCGGTGATACAGCGCCATGACCCCATCCAGGTCGCGATGCTTCCAGCACAAGTGGTAGCGCATGACGACTTCCGCAGTGAGCGGTGTCTGGGCGGGGCCGTCTGGAAGGAGAGTGGCGGTCATGGGCCGATAATGCATCGGGCCGCTCCGGGCGACAAGGGCGCACGGCCTGGCCTGAGAAGCCACAGGGCTGCGGGGACTGCATAACGCCCAGTTCGAATGGGTGGGTTCGGGCGATTCGCACGATCCTAGGAAGTGGTTTTCAGCTAAGTGATTGATTTAGTTGGATGTCATTTTTTGTCACAACTGGCACGCGCGCTGCACTGATCCAGTGGCAAACAAAAAGGAAGTTTTGCTCACCCTCATAAGGCGCGAATCATGATTACCACTGCCGATCTGCCAACCGTTGTTTCCGAGGCCCCGAACCGCTCGGGCGTATCCTGGGCCGCCATCTTCGCCGGTGCCGCTGCTGCGGCGGCGTTGTCGTTGATCCTCGTGATACTGGGCGCGGGCCTGGGCTTTGCCGCCTCATCTCCCTGGGCCAACGAAGGTGCCAGCGCCAAGGCGCTGGGGATATCCACCATCGTCTGGCTGCTGATTACCCAGATCCTCGCCTCCGGGCTGGGCGGGTATATGGCGGGTCGCTTGCGGGTGAAGTGGGCCAACCTGCATCGTGACGAGGTGTATTTCCGCGATACCGCCCATGGCTTCCTGTCCTGGGCCATCGCCACCCTGGTGACTGCGTTGCTGGTCGTGTCCTCTGCTGGCGGACTCGCCAGTGCCGGTGCCTCGGCAGGCGCTGCTGCCGCTTACGGAGCCGTCGCCAGCGTTTCCATGGCGGATGACAAGAGCAAGCCGTCGGGCGCCGCCGACCCCATGGGTTACTACGTCGATCGTCTGTTCCGTGGGGATGGTCCGGTCGCGGTGAGCGAGGATGCGGCCAATGGCGTGGCCAGCCGAATCCTGGTCCGTGGCCTGGCTGCCGATGGCGGGATGGCTGCCGAGGATCGCACCTACCTGGCCCAGTTGGTGGCCCAGCGTACCCGACTGACCCAAACCGAAGCCCAGGCGCGGGTCGAGCAAGTCTATGAAGAGGCGCGTCAGGATGCTGCGCAAGCCAAGCAGGCGGCCCAGGAAGCTGCCGACACTGCGGCCAAGGTCGCGGCCTGGACCGCCATCTGGACCTTCATCGCCTTGCTGTGCGGCGCGTTCTTCGCCAGCTTCGCAGCCCTGTTCGGTGGCCGACTGCGTGACGGTGCGCGGTGGGTCGAGCAAGACCACCGTGCGCTGCATGCTTCGACCACTGTTGTCCGCTAATTCGAATTCACGACTGGAGGAACCATCATGCGCTCGATACTGCTCTGGATGCTTGGGGTGCCAATCCCGGTGATCATTCTGATCGCGATCTTCATGCACTAATAGAAAAGGGCCGCTACTGCGGCCCTTCTTGCAACTGTTGTCCTACGGTAGCGGCTTCATGCTGCTTACAGAAACTGCTCCGCGTAGTGACAGGCCACCTGCCGCGTTCCGACCTGCCTGAACGCTGGAATCTCCTTGCCGCAACGCTCCGTGGCATAGGGGCAGCGCTTGTGGAAGGCGCAGCCGTCTGGCGGATTCAGCGGGTTGGGCAGCTCGCCGGCGATACGGATCTTCGGTTTGAGCGGATCCGGGTGAATGGCCGGGGTCGCCGAGAGCAGCGCTTGCGTGTAGGGGTGCAGCGGCTTCTCGTAGATATCTTCCTTGGGCCCCATTTCCGCCGGGCGGCCCAGGTACATCACCAGCACCTGGTCAGCGACATGCCGCACCACCGCGAGGTTGTGCGAGATGAACACGTAGGCGGTGTTGAACTCTTTCTGCAGGTCCATGAACAGGTTCAGCACCTGGGCCTGGATCGACACATCGAGCGCCGAGGTCGGTTCGTCCGCCACCAGCACCTTGGGCTGCAGCATCATCGCCCGAGCCAGGGCGATACGCTGGCGCTGACCGCCGGAGAACATGTGCGGGTAGCGCTGGTAGTGCTCAGGGCGCAGGCCGACCTGCTGCATCATCTTCTGCACCTTGTCGCGGCGCTCGGCCTTGCTCAGCGACGTGTTGATCAGCAAGGGCTCGGCCAACTGATCGCCGATCTTCTGCCGCGGATTGAGCGAGGCATAGGGGCTCTGGAAGACCATCTGCACGTCACGGCGCAACTGCTTGCGCTGGGCTTTGTCGGCGCCTTTGACTTCGGTGCCGGCAATCTGCAGCGAGCCCGAAGAGGGCTCTTCGATCAAGGTCAGGGCACGGGCCAGGGTGGACTTGCCACAGCCGGATTCGCCGACCACGGCCAGGGTCTTGCCGGCCTCCAGTTCGAACGACACGCCATTGAGCGCGCGCACCAGTGCATGGCCCTTGAACAGGCCGCGGGAGACTTCGTAGTGACGGGTCAGTTCACGGGCGGACAGAACGACAGTCATCACGCCACCTCCTGGTTCAACGGGTAGAAGCAGCGCACCAGGCTGTGGGCCTGGGGATCGAGGGCCGGACGCTGTGCCCGGCAGTTGTCACGTACATAAGGGCAGCGAGGTGACAGCAGGCAACCCTGGGGGCGGTCATAGCGCCCGGGCACGATGCCAGGCAGGGTGGCCAGCCGTTCGGCGCCGATGCTGTGCTCGGGGATCGCTGCCAGCAGCGCTTCGCTGTAAGGGTGTGCGGGGATGTCGAACAGCTCCGGCACCTGGCCCACTTCCACTGCCTGCCCTGCATACATCACGCACACACGCCTGGCGGTTTCGGCAACCACGGCCAGGTCGTGGGTGATCAGGATGAGCGCCATGTTGCGCTCCTTCTGCAGGTTGACCAGCAGTTCCATGATCTGTGCCTGGATGGTCACATCGAGGGCGGTGGTCGGTTCGTCGGCGATCAGCAGCTTGGGTTCGCCAGCAATCGCCATGGCGATCGCGACGCGCTGGCTCATGCCGCCGGAGAGCTGGTGCGGGTAGGCGTCAAGGCGGCTTTCGGCGGCCGGGATCTCGACTTTCTTGAGCAGCTCCAACGCGCGCTGGCGTGCAGCCTTGCCCTTCAGACCGAGGTGTTGGCGCAGCACTTCCTCGATCTGGTAGCCCACGGTGTAGCTGGGATTGAGTGCGGTCATCGGGTCCTGGAAGACCATGGCGATGTCCTTGCCCACTACCTTGCGGCGCTGACGACCGCTGAGCTTGAGCATGTCGATGCCGTCGAAGGTGAGGCTGTCGGCGGTGATGCGCCCAGGGGCGTCGATCAGCCCCATCAGGGCCATCATGGTCACCGACTTGCCGGAGCCGGACTCGCCGACGATGGCGAGGATCTCGCCGGCGTCTACCGACAGGTCGAGGCCGTCCACCACGGGGACGGCGTTGGCGTCGCCGAAGCGCACGTTCAGGTTGTTGATCTGCAACAGTGACATGGCGCTCTCCTCAGGCGGCGTTCTTGAGTTTCGGGTCCAGCGCATCGCGCAGGCCGTCGCCCATCAGGTTGATTGCCAGCACGCTGAGCAGGATCGTCAGGCCAGGCAGGCTCACCACCCACCAGGCGCGCTCGATGTAGTCGCGGGCAGAGGCCAGCATGGTGCCCCATTCGGGGGTGGGCGGCTGGACACCGAGGCCGAGGAAGCCCAGGGCGGCGGCGTCGAGGATCGCCGAGGAGAAACTCAAGGTAGCCTGCACGATCAGCGGTGCCATGCAGTTGGGCAGCACGGTGACGAACATCAGGCGCGGCAGGCTGGCACCGGCCAGGCGCGCGGCGGTGACGTAGTCGCGGTTCAGCTCGCCCATCACCGCGGCGCGGGTCAGGCGCACGTAGGAAGGCAGCGAGACCACGGCGATGGCGATCACTGTGTTGATCAGGCCAGGGCCGAGGATGGCGACGATGGCCACGGCCAGCAGCAGCGAGGGCAGGGCCAGCATCACGTCCATCAGGCGCATGATCGACGGGCCTAGCAAGCGTGGGAAGAACCCGGCGAACAGGCCCAGCAGGATGCCGGGGATCAGCGACATCACCACCGACGACAGGCCGATCAGCAGCGACAGCCTTGCGCCCTGGATCAGGCGCGAAAGCAGGTCGCGGCCCAGTTCGTCGGTGCCGAGGATGAATTGCCAGGTGCCGCCCTCGAGCCAGACTGGTGGGGTCAGCAGGAAGTCGCGGTATTGCTCGCTGGGGTTGTGTGGTGCGACCCATGGGGCGAACAGCGCACAGAACACGATCAGGCACATGAAGGCCAGGCCTGCCACTGCGCCCTTGTTGCGCGAGAAGGCCTGCCAGAACTCCTTGTACGGGGAGGGGTAGAGCTGGCTGTGGTCGGCGGTTGCAGCCTGGGTCACAGCGTTGGAAGTCGGATTAGTCATGGCGGGGACCTCAGCGCTGATGACGGATGCGTGGGTTGGCCAGGCCGTAGAGGATGTCCACGACGAAGTTGACCAGGATCACCAGGCAGGCGATCAACAGGATGCCGTTCTGGACCACGGGGTAGTCACGGGCGCCAATGGCTTCGATCAGCCATTTGCCGATGCCCGGCCAGGAGAAGATGGTTTCGGTGAGCACGGCACCTGCGAGCAAGGTGCCGACCTGCAGACCGAACACCGTCAGCACCGGGATCAGCGCATTGCGCAGGCCGTGCACGAAGACCACGCGGGCCGGCGACAGGCCCTTGGCGCGGGCGGTACGAATGTAGTCTTCGCGCAGCACTTCGAGCATCGAGGAGCGGGTCATGCGGGCGATCACCGCCAGCGGGATGGTGCCGAGCACGATGGTCGGCAGGATCAGGTGCATGAAGGCATCCTTGAACGAGCCTTCATCGCCCACCAGCAAGGTGTCGATCAGCATGAAACCGGTCACCGGCTCGACGTCGTACAGCGGGTCGATGCGCCCGGACACGGGTGTCCAGCCCATGCTCACCGACGAGAACATGATGAGGATCAGGCCCCACCAGAAAATGGGCATGGAGTAGCCGGCGAGCGAGACGCCCATCACCCCATGGTCGAACAAGGATCCGCGCTTGAGCGCCGCGATCACCCCGGCCAGCAGGCCGAAGACGCCGGCGAAGATCAACGCGCAGAACGCCAGCTCCAGGGTGGCGGGGAACAGCGTGGTGAACTCTTTCCACACGCTCTCGCGCGAGCGCAGCGATTCGCCGAGATCGCCTTGGGCAAGCTTGCCGATGTAGTCCATGTACTGGGCCGGCAGGGGTTTGTTCAGGCCAAGGCGTTCCATGGCCTGGGCGTGCATTTCAGGGTCGACCCTGCGCTCGCCCATCATCACTTCCACCGGGTCGCCGGGGATCAGGCGTATGAGCGCGAAGGTCAGCAGGGTGATACCGAAGAAGGTCGGTATCAGCAGGCCCAGGCGCCGGGCAATAAAACTCAACATCGTCGGAGGTACCTCATCGGCCGGTCAAGGCAGCCGCCGGCCCTTGCAGAGGCCGGCGGTCATGTTTTTCTTCTACTTCACCTTGGTGGTGGCGAAGTTGTTATTGGTCAGAGGGTTGATGACATATCCCTCTACGTTGTCGCGCATGGCCGTGAACATCTTCGGGTGGGCCATGCTGATCCACGGTTGATCCTCATCGTACACCGCCAGCGCCTCGCTATAGAGCTTGGCGCGTTCATCGTTGTCGATGATCTCGCGGGCACGGGTGATCAGTTCCTGGAACTTAGGGTTGCAC
This sequence comes from Pseudomonas sp. RW3S2, assembly GCF_014268955.1. Classification (NCBI taxonomy): domain Bacteria; kingdom Pseudomonadati; phylum Pseudomonadota; class Gammaproteobacteria; order Pseudomonadales; family Pseudomonadaceae; genus Pseudomonas; species Pseudomonas sp. RW3S2. Next base: position 68,857 of record NZ_JABWRM010000015.1, read on the forward strand.
CAGCGCGCATAGTTCTCGCCGGTCTTGGCGGCATCGCAACTGAGCATCGGGGTCTGTATGTTGTCCGGGGCACGGTTGGCGCGGGCCCAGCGGGCGGAGACCAGGTCTGCTTCACCCTTCTTGGCGCGGCGCAGCATCTCGGCCCATTCCATCACGCGGATGTCGAGCTTGAGCCCGATCTTGGCAAGGTCGGCCTGCAGCATCTCTGCCGAAAGGCGTGGATTGGGGTTGGTCGGGCCGCCACCGTTGCGGGTGAACAGGGTGATGACGGTGCCTTCGGGAACGCCGGCTTCCTTGAGCAGGGCGCGGGCCTTGTCGAGGTCGCGCGGCGGGTTCTTGTTCTCGGTGTTGTAGCCGATCATGGTCGGCGGGTAGGGGTTGACCCCGACCAGCGCGTTGCCCTTGCCGAACAACTGGTCGACGTGGGTCTGGCGGTCGAAGGCGATGTTGATCGCCTTGCGCACGCGCACGTCGCTAAGGTACTTGTGCTCGGTGTTCATGGCGATGTAGCCGGTCACCAGGGCTTCGATCTCGGCGACCTTGAGCTTGGGATCGGTCTTGATCGCCGGGACGTCGTCGGGCTTGGGGTACAGGGCGATCTGGCATTCGTTGGCCCGTAGCTTCTGCAGGCGCACGTTGTTGTCGGTGGCGATGGCGAACACCAGCGTGTCGCTGGGCGGCTTGCCGCGGAAGTAGTCGGGGTTGGCCTTGAAGCGGACCTGGGCGTCCTTGTTGTAGCGCTGGAACACGAACGGACCGGTGCCGATCGGCTTGCTGTTCAGGTCGCCGGTCTTGCCGGCCTTGAGCAACTGGTCGCCGTACTCGGCGGAGTAGATCGAGGTGAAGGCCATGGCCAGGTCACGCAGGAACGGCGCTTCCGGGCGGGTCAGGGTGATCACCACGGTGTGGTCGTCGGTCTTGCTCACCGACTTGAGCAGTTGCCCGAAGGCCATGCTCTCGAAATAGGGGTAGCCGACGCTGGTCTTGTCGTGCCATGGGTGCTTGGCATCGAACTGGCGGTTCAGGCTCCACAGCACGTCGTCGGCATTGAAGTCACGGGTGGGAGTGAAGTAGTCGGTGGTGTGGAACTTCACGCCCTCGCGCAGGTGGAAGGTGTAGGTCAGGCCGTCGGCGCTGACGTCCCAGCTATCGGCCAGCGCCGGCTGGATATCGGTGGTGCCGGGCTTGAAGTCGACCAGGCGGTTGAACACGGTTTCGGCCGAGGCGTCGGCGGTGACCGCGGTGGTGTACTGGACGATATCGAAACCTTCGGGGCTGGCTTCGGTGCACACCACCAGGGGCTTGGCCGCGAGGTTGCCGGCGGCGCCCAGGATGATCGCTGCCAGGGCAGCGCGTAGCGGTAGCGATTTCATGGAACCTCCCTGCGAATGACTCCAGCGTAGACGTCACGGCCCGGAAAGCCCGGGCCGTGACCGTGGCGGTCAGAGAATGTTGAACGGAATGGTGGTCACGATGCGCAGCTCGTCCAGGCTGCCGTCGGCCTGGGCCTTGCTCGCGCGGTGGGCGGTATAGGTGGCGCGGATGCTGGTGTCCTTCAGCATGCCGCTCTGCACCGCATAGCTGGTGCCGATGCCCCACTCGTAGTGGGTCTCGCCATCCATGCCACGCACGTCGTAGGCGGTACCGCGGTAGTGGGTACCGTCGATGCCCCAGCCGCGGGCGTTGTACAGGTTGAACTTCAGGCCTGGCACGCCGTACTGGGCCATGTTCAGCACGTAGGAAATCTGCAGGGATTTCTCGTTCGGGCCGTTGAAGTCCGACAGCAGGGAGTTGGCCAGGTAGATACCGTTGGTTTCGTGCAGGTAGTCGAAGTACTCGTTGCCGTTGACCTGCTGCCAGGAGGCGGTGAGCGTGTGCGCCTGGTGGGTGAGGCCGAACGACAGGCTGTAGGTGTCGTTGTCGATCTCGCCCATCTTCTTGCTGCCGGCATCGACCGTCTTGTAGTAGTTCAGGCCGGTGGTCAGGCTCAGCACCGCGCTGTCACCCAGCACGTGGTTGGCACCGAAGTAGTACTGGTTCCAGAAGTCGTCGACCTTGGTGGCGTACAGGCTGGTGGTCAGGCTCTTGAACGGCTGGTAGTTGATACCGGCGGTGCTGGCACGGTCGGTTTCCACGCCGGTGGCGCTGTATTCGGAGCGGAACTTGCTCAGGCTCTGTTCGGTACGCGGCGAGACGCGGTCGAAGGTGCCGATGTCGAACGACAGGTTGTCGAATTCGGCGCTGTGCAACGCCACGCCCTGGAAGCTCGAAGGCAGGGCACGGTTGCCGATGTAGGCGATCATCGGCGTGTCCAGGGACTGACGGCCGACGGTGAGGGTGGTGTTGGAGATGCGCGCCTTGACGTTGGCCAGGCCCGCCTTGCTCCACTGGCCGACAGGGTCGCCATCGCTATGGGTCAGGGTGCGGTTGTTCGGCCCGGCAATCGCTGCGCGACCACGCTCGAGGGCGATGGCGTTGTAGGCGGCGACTTCGGTGGCGAAGCCCACGGTGCCCTGAGTAAAGCCCGAACTGTAGTTGAGGATGGTGCCCTGTACCCAGTTGTCACGGCTGTGGGTGTCGTGGCGGGTGCCGTCGCTCTTGTAGTACTTCCACAGCGGCGCACGGGTGGCGCGTTCGCGGGCGTACCAGTTGCGGGTGCTGCCGCTCAGGCTCTGGCCTTCGAAGAAGCCTGATGCATCGGCCTGCTCACTGCCTGACTTGAGGCTCAGCGGGTAGAAGTCCTGGCTGACAGGTTCTGCCTGGGCGGCGGCGCAGAAGGCGCCGATGGATAGGGCCAGCGCGGTTTTGGTGGTTCGTTTCAAGGTTAAAGCTCCCTTTCTATTCTTATATCTGTGGCCCGATCTTGTGGGTCGGGCTTGGCTCGGTGACGCGGTACTGCGGGTGTTCACCTGGGATTGCCAGGCAAATCCGGGCTGCACGCGGTCGCGGGAGTGGGGGGTACTCCCGGTCTGGCGATACAGGGTCAATCGATGCTGACGCCGGAGAAAACGTTGCGTCCGAAGGGGCTGACCTTGAAGTCTTTCACACTGATGCTGAGGGGTTGGTTGACCGTCGAATGGGCCACCGGGGTAATCGGTACCTGCTGCTTGAGGCGTTGCTGGGCCTGCTGGTAGAGGTGGGTGCGCTGTTCGCGGTCGGTGACCTGCTTGGCCTTCTTGACCAGTTCGTCGTACTGGCTGTCGCACCACTGCGAGTAGTTGTTGCTGCCAATGGCATCGCAACTGAACAGGGTGCCGAGCCAGTTGTCCGGGTCACCGTTGTCGCCGGTCCAACCGATCAGGGCGATGTCGTGTTCGCCATTTTTCATGCGCTTGAGGTATTCGCCCCATTCGTAGCTGACGATACGGACCTTGAAGCCGAGCTTGCTCCAGTCGGCCTGGAGCATTTCAGCCATGAGCTTGGCGTTGGGGTTGTAGGGGCGTTGCACCGGCATGGCCCAGAGGGTGATTTCCGTGCCTGGCTTGACCCCGGCCTGCTCCAGCAACTGCTTGGCTTTTTGCGGATCGAACGGCGCGTCCTTGAGCGTATCGTCGTAGGACCATTGGGTGGGCGGCATGGCGTTGACTGCCACTTGCCCGGCGTCCTGGTAGACCGCCTGGATGATCGCCTGCTTGTTGACCGCCATGTCCATCGCCTGGCGCACTTCAAGTCGATCGAACGGTGGATGCTGGGTGTTGTAGGCGATGTAGCCGAGGTTGAAGCCGGGCTGCGTCATGATCTGCAGCTTGCCGTCCTGCTTGAGCGAAGGGAGATCGGCCGGGCGTGGATGAAGGGTGACCTGGCACTCGTTGCGGCGCAGTTTCTGGATACGCACCGAAGGGTCGATGTTGATAGAGAACACCAGGTTGTCGATCTTCACCCGGTCAGGGGCCCAGTAGTCCTTGTTGCCCTTGAAGCGGATCTGCGAGTCCTTCTGGTAGCGCTGGAACACGAACGGGCCGGTGCCGATCGGCTTCTGGTTGATATCGCTGGGCCTGCCGGTCGCCAACAGGTGCTCGGCGTATTCGGCGGAGAGGATGGACGCGAAGGCCATGGCGATGTTCTGGATGAACGCGGCATCGACCTTGTTGAGGGTGAAAACCACCGTGAGCGGGTCGGTTTTCTCGACCTTGGCGATGTTCTTGTCCAGGCCCATGCTGATGAAGTAGGGGAACTCGGTGGGGTAGGCCTTACGGAACGGATGCTCCTTGTCGAGCATGCGATTGAAGGTGAACAGCACGTCGTCGGCGTTGAAGTCGCGGGTGGGCTTGAAGTCCTTGTTGTGGTGGAACTTCACCCCAGGCCGCAGGTGGAAGGTGTAGCGCAGGCCGTCCTCGGACGCCTGCCAGTCGGTGGCCAGGCCTGGCTGCACAGCGGTGCCGCCACGCTCGAATTCGACCAGGCGGTTGTAAAGGGGCTCGGCGGCGTCGTTGTCGGTGGCCGAGGTGTATTGGGCGGTGTCGAAGCCAGCCGGGCTGCCTTCGGAGCAGAACACGAGGTTGTTGGCCTGGGCAGCGATGGCCTGGCCGAGCAGGCCCAGGCCCAGCATGGTGCCAAGTAGTGTGGTACGGCGCATGGCGATCCTTTCCTCATCTGTTTGCGCTGCCGCGTACTGAACAGGCGGCAACAGAAGCCCGTTCCTGACGTTAGCGGCATCAGGAAGGGCGAGACAGGTAATGAATATGTCTAGTGGCGTAAGAAACTTCTGAATGTTGCCGAGAAATTTCGACAATTCGCCGAGCCCATGCCAGCCCCGTCACATGGCGGGGCTGGCTGGGCGCTATTTCTCCACGCTTACGCCATAGAAGGAGTTCAGTCCGAACGGACTGATCTTGAAGTCCTTCACTTTCGCACTCATCGGCTGATAGACCGTGGAGTGGGCGATGGGGGTCATCGGCACCTGCTCCTTGATGATGTGCTGCGCCTGCTTGTACAGCTCGGTGCGCTTGGCCTGGTCGGAGGTGGCCTTGGCCTGCTTGATGATGTCGTCGTAGGGCTTGTAGCACCACTTGGAGAAGTTGTTGCCCTCCAGTGCGTCGCAGCCGAACAGGGTGCCGAGCCAGTTGTCCGGGTCACCGTTGTCGCCGCTCCAGCCAATCAGCATGGCGCCGTTTTCGCCGCCCTTGGAACGCTTGATGTATTCGCCCCATTCGTAGCTGACGATCTTGGCCTTGATGCCGATCTTGGACCAGTCCGATTGCAGCATCTCGGCCATCAGCTTGGCGTTGGGGTTGTAGGGGCGTTGCACCGGCATGGCCCACAGGGTGATCTCGGTACCTTCCTTGACGCCGGCTTCCTTGAGCAACTGCCTGGCTTTTTCCGGATCGTACTTGGCGTCCTTGATGGTGGTGTCGTAGGACCACTGGGTCGGTGGCATGGCATTGACTGCCAGCTGGCCGGCGCCCTGGTACACCGAATCGATGATCTGCTGCTTGTTCACCGCCATGTCCAGCGCCTGGCGCACCTTGAGCTGGGCCATGGGGTTGGGCTCGTTGCTGCCCTTGATCTTGTCCATCACGTTGTAGGCGATGTAGCCGAGGTTGAAGCCGGCCTGTTCAGGCATCTGCAGCTTCGGATCCTTCTTCAGTGGCTCGATGTCGGCCGGGCGCGGGAACAGGGTGACCTGGCACTCGTCACGCTTGAGCTTCTGCATGCGCACCGAGGCGTCGGTGCTGATGGCGAAGACCAGGTTGTCGATCTTCACGTCGTCCGGTTTCCAGTAGTCCTTGTTGCCCTTGTAGCGGATCAGCGCGTCCTTCTGGTACCTGTTGAACACGAACGGCCCGGTGCCGATCGGCTTCTGGTTGATGTCGGCGGCCTTGCCCTGCTTGAGCAACTGGTCGGCGTACTCGGCGGACTGGATCGAGGCGAAGCTCATCGCCAGGTTCTGGATGAACGCGGCGTCCACTTCGTTGAGGGTGAACTTGACGGTGTGATCGTCGAGCTTCTCGAGCTTGGCGATGTTCTTGTCCATGCCCATGTCGGTGAAGTACGGGAATTCGGTGGGGTACGCCTTGCGGAACGGCATGTCCTTGTCGAGCATGCGGTTGAAGGTGAACAGCACGTCGTCGGCATTGAATTCGCGAGTCGGCTTGAAGTAGTCGGTGGTATGGAACTTGACCCCTTCACGCAGGTGGAAGGTGTAGGTCTTGCCGTCTTCGGAAACGTCCCATTTGGTGGCCAGGCCGGGGATGACGGCGGTGCCGCCACGCTCGAACTGGGTCAGGCGGTTGAAGATCGTTTCGGCCGAGGCGTCGAAGTCGGTTCCGGTGGTGTATTGGCCCGGGTCGAAACCGGCGGGGCTGCCTTCGGAGCAGAACACCAGGTTGGACGCGGCGAGGGCTGCAGGGGCGCCAGCCAGCAGGCCTGCGCCTACCAGGAACGGAATGACTGCGTGTTTGAGCATGGTGGCCTCATTGTTGTCATTTTTGATTTGAGGTGGCCTCGTGAGCCGACCTGCGGATACTTATGCAGGGGGTATACCCATTGCAACACTCAACAGGATAGTCGGCGCCACAAATGTGGCACGGTCGTACATGGATGTCGCATTCATGTAAATTTTGCGCAGGTTGAACGTTTGCGCAAGAAAAAAGCTGGCATTTTGCGACATGTTTCGAAGCGATAAGGGATGTAGGTTGCACTGAAACAGTGCGTAGGAAGATTCAGATGCAGGCTGGAGATGACCATTGCCCCCGCTGTCATTGCGACAGGTGCGGTGGCCAGGAGAGGGGCCACATTGCAGGTGGCCCCGGTCGCTCAGTCGAGCGCAGCCGCAATCACGGCATCTGTACTTCGATCAGCCCATCGGCATTCATGCTTACTTCGCTGGTGCCGGCTTCGATGTCCGGCGAGGCGGCTTCATCCGCAGCCATGGCTTTCATCGCCATCGGTGCGCTGCGCATGTAAGGGCGCGGGTAGCCGCTGCTGTTGAGGTTCAGGCTGACCACTTTGTAGCCTTTGCCGCCGAGGGCTTCGGTGGCCAGTTGGGCGCGGGCCTTGAAGGCGTTGACCGCATCCTTGAGCAGCTCGTCTTCACTGGCCTTGCGGGTGGCCGGGGCGATGGAGAAGTCCATGCCGCCCATCTTCAGTTCCTGCAGCAGCTCACCGGTGAGTTTGGACAGGGCCGGGAAGTTGGCGCTTTCCAGGCGCAGCTCGGCGCGCTCGCGCCAGCCGGTGATCTTCTGGCCCTTGGTGTCGTAGACCGGATAGCTGTTACGGCTGCCCTGGCTGATCTTCACGTCCTTGACTTCGCGGGCCTGCTGGACCGCCTTGTTCATGGTTTCGGTGATCTGCTTGGCGAGCTTGCCCGGGTCGGTGTTCTGCGCTTCGCTGTACAGGGTGACGACCATCAGGTCGCGGGCCACTTCCTTGCTGACCTCGGCGCGCAGCGATACCTGGTTGTAGCGCGGCTCGTCGGCGGCCAGGGCCGGCAGGCTGGCGAGCATGCCACAAGACAGGACTAACGCGGCGCTGCGACGGGAAATGTGCATGTATGACTCCTTCAAGTAGAAAGCGTGGGGATGACGTCCATTCCACGCATGGCCCATCAGACCGGAAACAGTGTAGTGGGTTCAACAATGCCATCATGACTTTGTGACAGAGTGTGGCGCTTTGCCGCATTGCTGCAGCGGGGCGCCTGGCTTCGGTATACTCCAGCCGATTGTCCTGGAGCACTCATCAGGAGAGCTCATGCTCGCCCCCGCACACCCAATGTCCGCCACCCGTCAGAACCTCTGGCGCCTGACCATCATTCGCATCCTGGTCCTGGCCGCCCAGGCCGGCTCCGTGGGCGTGGCCTACTGGACCGAGCTGCTGCCGCTGCCGTGGCTGTCGCTGGCGGCAACGCTCGCGCTGTCGTCGCTGCTGTGTGCCTTTACCGCCTTGCGCCTGCGCCTGACCTTGCCGGTCACGGAGATGGAATACGCCCTGCAACTGGCCTGTGACCTGCTGATCCACAGCGCCCTGCTGTACTACTCGGGGGGCTCGACCAACCCCTTCGTGTCCTATTACCTGGTGCCGCTGGCGATTGCCGCCGTGACCCTGCCGTGGATCTATTCACTGGTGTTGTCGGGCATTGCGCTGGTTGCCTACAGCCTGTTGCTGGTGCAGTTCTACCCGCTGGAGACGCTGCCGTTGGCACGTGACACCATGCAGGTGTATGGCATGTGGCTGAGCATCGCCCTGGCCGCTGCTGTCATTACCTTCTTTGCTGCGCGCATGGCCGAGGAACTGCGCCGCCAAGAGCAGATGCGTGCCGAGCGGCGCGAGGATAGCCTGCGCGACGAACAGTTGCTGGCCGTGGCAACGCAGGCCGCCGGGGCCGCCCATGAGCTGGGCACGCCGCTGGCGACCATGAGCGTGCTGATCAACGAGATGCGCCAGGACCATACCGATCCGCAGTTGCAGGAAGACCTTGCGGTGCTGCAGGACCAGGTCAAGCTTTGCAAGGAGACGCTGCAGCAACTGGTGCGTGCCGCCGAAGCCAACCGACGCATGAATGTGCAGGAGCAGGATGTCACGGCATGGCTCGACGAGGCGCTCAATCGCTGGCACCTGATGCGTCCGGAAGCCAGTTACCGTTTCCAGCGCCTGCGCGATGGCGAGGTGCCGCGGCTGACTCCGCCACCAGACCTCACCCAGGCGCTGCTCAACCTGCTGAACAACGCCGCCGATGCCTGCCCGAACGACCTCGAAGTGCGTCTGGACTGGGATGCCCAGGATATCCTGATCAGTATCCGCGACCATGGTGCCGGCGTACCGGTAGCCATCGCCGAGGCGATCGGCAAACCCTTCTTTACCACCAAGGGCAAAGGCTTCGGCCTGGGCCTGTTCCTGAGCAAGGCCAGCGTTACCCGCGCGGGGGGCTCGGTGAAACTCTATAGTCATGAAGAGGGCGGCACCCTGACCGAGCTGCGCCTGCCCCATGGCAAGCGAGGAGATGAACGATGAGCGATGAGAACCAGATCGAAGGCGAAGAGCTGCCGCACCTGCTGCTGGTGGATGATGACGCCACCTTTACCCGGGTGATGGCCCGTGCCATGAGCCGCCGCGGTTTTCGGGTGAGCACCGCCTCGAGTGCCGAGGAGGGGTTGATCCTGGCTCAGCAGGACTTGCCGGACTACGCCACGCTTGACCTGAAGATGGAAGGTGATTCGGGCCTGGTTCTGTTGCCCAAGCTGCTGGAGCTGGACCCGGAGATGCGCGTGCTGATCCTGACCGGCTATTCCAGCATCGCCACTGCGGTCGAGGCGATCAAGCGCGGCGCCTGCAACTACCTGTGCAAGCCGGCCGACGCCGACGATGTGCTGGCGGCGCTGCTGTCCGAACATGCCGACCTCGATACCCTGGTGCCGGAAAACCCGATGTCGGTGGACCGCCTGCAGTGGGAGCATATCCAGCGCGTGTTGACCGAGCACGAAGGCAATATCTCGGCGACGGCGCGGGCGCTGGGCATGCACCGGCGCACCTTGCAGCGCAAGCTGCAGAAGCGGCCGGTGCGGCGCTGATCGCACGACAGACCGCGGCGCCTGCTTCGACTTGCCCGTGAAGCAGGCGCCGCGAAAATCAGCCCCCGATCACCGTCCGATCCATGCGCACCGCCAGCGCACCTGTGCCTGGCTCGACCGCGAACGACACCTCTCCCTCCCGCGCCACCTGCGCTCGCCCGATCACCTGCCCATCGCGCAGCAGCTCCAGCGGCATCCCTTGCAGCGACTGGCCCGAAGCCAGTTCCAGTTTGATCCTGATATTCATCGGTGACCTCCTTGTCACGCGTTACGGTCGATGTAAGTGGTGGCCTGCCCGTCTAGGCGCGCGATCAGCTCCGGTGCGCCATCGCGGAACTGGCGGAACAGGTTGCGCCCACGACGTTGGGCATCGAGCGGTACCTGCACGGTCGGGTGGAACTGCTCGCCCAGCTCGGTATAGGGGTTCCAGGGGCCGATGTAGGATTCGTTGACGCCATCGTCGACACTGAAGGCATAGCGCACGGCATTACCCTGGCGCCAGTTCAGGCCATCCGGCTCGCGGCGCTGCCAGCCGCCGGCAACGATGGTCGGTGAAGTTGCCGGGGCATCGATGAAGCCCGTCGGGCGGTTGGGTTTGTAGTCCTTGAGCAGCAGGTAGGTGCTCCAGCCCCACCAGTCACTGGTGTACTGGCGGTCGTTGAGGTCGGCCACATTCTTGCGCCGCAGTACCGTCGAGCCTTGCTGGCGGTAGAGCGCAGCGAAATTGCCGGGGACCAGGTCCTGCTCGGCTGCCTGCAGGTCTGGCGTCAGACGCAGGGCGGCGTACTGCTCCGGCGATGCGGCCCGCCCCTTGTCGAAGGCCTGGAACACTTCGTCGGCCGAACGCTGTACCGCGCGCCCGACCTGGCGCCGGTTGGCCACATCAACGCTGTCGAAATAACGCTTGTCACCATAGGCACGCCACTGCTCGCCTTCGGCATTGCGCACGCGCAGGCCGTACTTGCTGTCCTCGTCGTGCATGAAGCGTGACACCAGCGAGCCGATATCGCTCGGCGTGACCGCGTCGGCCAGGGCCTTGCGCGGTACACGCAGGTGGCCGGCGGAGAACAGGTCGGTAAGGAAGTGGTCGGCGAAGGCGTTCATGGCATAGGCCAGTTGCAGGTCGCGTTCGTCGCCGCTGTCACGGGCGCGCAGCGCCTGTTGCAGTGCTGCGCCGTGACCGGCCTGGTAGGCCAGCAGGGCCGACCGGCCGAAATGGTCCCAGTTGCTGGCGGCCAGTTTCAGGTAGCGACCCAGTGGCAGGAGATCCGAAGCCACGCTACCGCCCCCGGTGATGCGATTCCAGCGCGCCGACAGGCTGTCGCCCAGTGCGTCATAGGCTTCATGGGGTTGACGGCCGTCCTTGATGGCGCGGTTGGCCGCCGAGATCTCTTCCTGCATGACCGCCAGAATTTCCTGGGCTTCGGCACGGGAGGCGGGCAGGCGGGCCAGCGAGTCGAAAGCCTGGACGAAGCGTTCGATGCGCTCGGAGGGTGTTGTTCCATCGGCGATGGGGCGTTCCGGCACGCCGTAGAAGTCACCTCCCAGCGCAACCACCTGACCGTAGGTCAGGCTCAGACCGTTGGGCAACGGCAGCGGAGACTGGTGCGCCACGATCGGTGGTTGGTTGGCCGTGAAGCGCAGCAGGACGTTGTCGCCGATGGCGGTGTGCTCGCCGCCCTCGAAGCGCAACTCGGGCCCGGTGGGCTTCGGTGCTTCGAGTGGTGGCAGGCGGTGGTACTTGATGGTGTGATGGCCGTCCACCACCAGCACCAGGTGCGTGTGCTCCCCCTCCAAGGGGATGCCTTCGGGGTCGAACAAGCGGTCGAGGTCCGCGACTTGCAGATTGGCTTGGCCGGTTGCGGGCAGTGATTGCATTTCTGACATTGGTTGCTCCATGCGATGTCTGAAAAGTCCTAATTAACTGTATGCATATACAGTTGTTTTGATAATAGGGTGGAAATTTCCTACGTCAAGATCTGTTTGTGGGCAGATCCTTCATCCATGGCGGACGCAATCACCTGGCACTGACGTATGATTAGCTCCCTATCGGCAACCTTCTCAGGATCGCGCGCAATGCTCGCCCTTCTCATCCAGACGTTGAACATCACGGCCCCGGTTTTCGCCATGCTGTTCATGGGCGTGCTACTCAAACGCATCCGCTTGATCGACGACAATTTCATCAAGGTCGCGTCCTCGCTGGTGTTCAACACCTGCATGCCGGCGCTGCTGTTCCTGGGTATCTATCACGCCGACCTGTCGACGGCGGTCAAGCCCGGGGTCATCCTCTACTTCATCCTCGCGACCCTGGTGTGCTTTGCGCTGTCCTGGGGGCTGGCGATCTGGCGCAGCCCGCCAGAGGACCGCGGCATCTACACGCAAGGTGCGTTTCGTGGCAACAACGGGGTGATCGGCCTGGCGCTGGCGGCCAGCCTCTATGGCGACTACGGGATTTCCCTGGGTGCGGTACTCGCCGGGTTGGTGATCCTGCTCTACAACTCGCTGTCGACGGTGGTGCTGGCGGTGTACAGCCCGAGCCTGAAATCCGACCCGTGGAGCCTGTGCAAGAGCATCTTCAGCAACCCGCTGATCATCAGCGTGCTGGCCGCGACGCCCATGGCGTATGGGCAGGTGCCCCTGCCCAACTGGTTGCTGACTTCAGGCGACTACCTGGCGCAGATGACCCTGCCACTGGCGCTGATCTGCATTGGCGGCACCCTGTCGCTGGCGGCCCTGCGCGACAGCGGCAAGCTCGCGGTGGATGCCAGCCTGGTGAAGATGGTCTGGCTGCCGCTGGTGGGTACCCTGGGCGCCTGGCTGTGCGGGTTTCGCGGCGCGGAGCTGGGGATTCTGTTTCTCTACATCGGCAGCCCGACGGCGGCGGCCAGTTATGTCATGGCCCGCGCGGCCAATGGCAATCACGAGCTGGCTGCGTCTATCATCGTGATCACGACGCTAATGGCGGCGATCACCACCAATATCGGCATATTCATCTTGCAATGGGGCGGATGGATCTAGATGCTCGCCGCACAACACAACAACACTGCCTCCTGAACTAAAGGACACTTCATGCAAGACCAGAGCACGCCCGCGGGGTTGCAACGCGGGCTGAAGAATCGCCATATCCAGTTGATCGCGCTGGGCGGCGCCATCGGCACCGGCCTGTTCCTGGGGATCGCCCAGACCATCCAGTTGGCCGGCCCTTCGGTACTGCTGGGCTATGCGATCGCTGGCCTGATGGCTTTCCTGATCATGCGCCAGCTTGGCGAGATGGTGGTCGAGGAACCGGTCGCAGGCAGCTTCAGCCACTTCGCCCATCAATACTGGAGTGAGTTCGCCGGCTTCGTCTCCGGCTGGAACTACTGGGTCGTCTACGTGCTGGTGGGCATGGCCGAACTGACGGCCGTGGGTATCTACGTGCAGTACTGGTGGCCGGACTTTCCGACCTGGGCCACAGCGACGATCTTCTTCGTGGTGATCAATGCCATCAACCTGACCCAGGTGAAGGTCTACGGCGAGATGGAGTTCTGGTTCGCCCTGGTCAAGGTGGTGGCGATCGTCAGCATGATCGGCTTCGGCGCCTGGCTGCTGGGCAGCGGTCATGGTGGCCCGGATGCCAGCGTGGCCAACCTGTGGCAGTACGGTGGCTTCTTCCCCAATGGCGTCACCGGGCTGATCATGGCGCTGGCGGTGATCATGTTCTCCTTCGGCGGCCTGGAGCTGGTGGGTATTACCGCTGCCGAGGCGGACAATCCGCGCCAGAGCATCCCCAAGGCTACCAACCAGGTGGTCTACCGCATCCTGATCTTCTACATCGGCGCGCTCGCCGTGTTGCTGGCGTTGTACCCGTGGCAGAAGGTGGTGCAGGGCGGCAGCCCGTTCGTGATGATCTTCCATGAGCTGGACAGCGATGTGGTCGCCACCGTGCTCAACGTCGTGGTGCTGACCGCCGCGCTGTCGGTCTACAACAGCTGCGTCTACGCCAACAGCCGCATGCTGTTCGGCCTGGCCAGTCAGGGCGATGCGCCGCGCCAGTTGCTCAAGGTCAGCCGCAGCGGCGTACCGCTGGTGGCGCTGGGGGTTTCGGCTCTGGCCACCGGTCTGTGCGTGGTGATCAACTACCTGATGCCGGGGGAGGCGTTCGGTTTGCTGATGGCCCTGGCAGTGTCGGCGCTGGTGATCAACTGGGCGAGCATCAGCATCACCCACCTCAAGTTCCGCAAGGCCAAGCTGGCGGCGGGCGTCACGCCGTTCTACCGCAGTTGGGGGCATCCACTGACCAACTACCTGTGCCTGGCGTTCATCGTGCTGATCCTGGTGGTGATGTACCTCACCCCGCCAGTGCGCATCTCGGTGATGCTGATTCCGCTGTGGATCGCTGCGCTGTGGGTAGCGTTCCGGGTGAAGAAAGCGCGTCAGGCCAGGGGATGAATCTGCGCTGATGCGTCGTTCTTTTCGCGGGTAAACCCGCTCCCACAGGGGCCGCATAGTGGCGTGCCTGTGGGAGCGGGTTTAGCCGCGAAGAGTCCGGTGCGATCTCAGGCCTGGTAGCTGTCGATCACTTCCTGCGCCGCGCGGAATGCATCGATCGCTGCCGGCACCCCGGCGTACACTGCGCAATGCAGCAGTGCTTCGCGAATTTCCTCCACCGTGCAGCCGTTGTTCAACGCCCCGCGCACATGGCCCTTGAGTTCCTGTGGGCACTTCAGTGCGGTCAGCGCCGCCAAGGTGATCAGGCTGCGGGTCTTCAATGGCAGCCCCTCGCGGGACCAGACGCTGCCCCAGGCATGTTCGTTGACGAAGTCCTGCAGGGGCTGGGTGAACGCCGTGGCATTGCCCAGGGCACGATCGACGAAAGCGTCCCCCATCACCTGGCGACGAACCTGCTCGCCGGCCTTCTTGTTGTCGGTCATTGCGTAATCCTCAGTGTTGGCGGCGCCAGGCACGAACGGTGGTGTACAGCAACACCACCGCCAGCACCGGCATGACGTAGAACAGCATCAGACGCTCCAGTCGCCCGGCCAGTGGCATGCCGGTGGTGAAGGCCACCACGTGCAGGCCGTAAGCCAGGTAGAGCGCCAGGAACACCAGCCCTTCGGCGCGGGTGATCCGGTAGCCGGAATAGAACACGGGCAGGCTCAGGGCGGCGACCCCGAGCATCACCGGCAGGTCGAATGCCAGTGCGTTGGGTGAGATGGTCAGTGGCTCGGGCGTGGTCAAGGCGGTCAGCCCCAGCACTGCCAGGAGGTTGAACAGGTTGCTGCCGATCACCGTGCCCACGGCGATCTCGCGTTCGCCCCGCAGGGCGGCGATCAGCGCGGCGGCCAGTTCCGGCAGCGAAGTGCAGACCGCGACCACGGTCAGGCCGATGATCCGCTCGGACAGGCCCAGATCCGTGGCGACCTCGACCGCCGCCTCCAGCAGCAAGTGCCCACCGAGGCTGAGCAGCACCAGCCCGAACAGGGTCTGCAGCACCACGGTGCTCCAGAAACGGCCCGGGCTGCGGCGCGCGGCGTCGGGCGCCGGATAGGTGCGGGCATAGTGGCGTGACTGGTGCCAGAGCATGCCCAGGTAGCCCAGCAGGCCCAGCAACAACAGCCCGCCCTCGAGCCTCCCCAGTTCGCCGTTGGCCGCCAGCAGGTAGACCACTGCACTGGCGGCGATCATCAAGGGGATGTCCAGGCGTACCAGTTGCCGCGAAACGCGTAGCGGGATGATCAGCGCGGCAAGCCCGAGGATCACCAGCACATTGAAGATGTTGCTGCCGATCACACTGCCCACCGCCACGTCCGGGGCACCCTGGTAGGCCGCCTGCAGGCTGACCGTCAGTTGTGGTGCGGTACTGCCGAAGGCCACCAGGCTCAGGCCGATGATCAGCGGCCGCACATGCAGGCGCGTGGCCAGGCGCAGGGCGGCGCGCACCAGCAGTTCGGCACCGATGACCAACAGCACCAGGCCCAGGCCCAGTTGCAGGAGGCTGAAGGTGGGGAGGGTAGCGAGGTCGAAAATGGCAGGGCTCCAGTCAGGTCAGTCGCTCAGACCTTGTACCCGGACTCGCGCCGTTCCGCTACGGAGCATGCCGATTTTTTCTGCGGCAGCGCGTGACAGGTCGATCAGTCGGCCACGGGTATGGGGGCCGCGGTCGTTGATGCGTACCACCACGCTGCGCTGGTTGGACAGGTTGGTCACCAGTACCTGGCTGCCGAACGGCAGGGTGCGATGGGCGGCGGTCAGGCCGTGCTGGTTGAAGGCTTCGCCGCTGGCAGTGCGTTTGCCGTGGTGGCGGGAGCCGTAATAGGAGGCGGTGCCGGTTTCGTCGTAGCCGCGTGGGTCGATGTCATGGCTGGCACAGCCGGCCAAGGCAGAGAAAAGAGCCAGGGCGGTGAGGTTTTTTTTCAGCAAGGCAGGTGCTCTCCGGTGCTTCCATTCGCGGGCAAGTCGGCGCCCCGACTTGCCCGCGAACGAGGGCGTTCAGGTCACCCTTCGAGCTTGGCCTTGAGCAATTGGTTCACCTGCCCCGGGTTGGCCTTGCCTTTGGAGGCCTTCATCGCCTGGCCGACGAAGAAACCGAACATCTTGCCGCGCTTGGCCTCATCGGCGGCGCGGTACTGTTCGACCTGCTCGGCGTTGGCCGCCAGCACTTCATCGAGCATCTTGTCGATCGCGCCGGTGTCGGTCACCTGCTTGAGGCCCTTGCTCTCGATGATGCTGTCGGCATCGCCTTCACCGGCAGCCATGGCCTCGAACACGGTCTTGGCGATCTTGCCGCTGATGGTGTTGTCGCGGATGCGCTGCAGCATGCCACCGAGCAGCTCGGCACTGACCGGCGACTGGTCGATTTCGACACCCAGCTTGTTCAGCAGGCTGCCCAGCTCGACCATGACCCAGTTGGCCGCCAGCTTGGCGTCGCCGCCGATACTGGCCACCTGCTCGAAGTAGTCGGCCTGTTCGCGGCTGCTGGCCAGCACGTTGGCGTCGTAGGCCGACAGGCCGTACTGGCTCTGGAAGCGCTCGACCTTCTGTGTCGGCAGCTCGGGCAGCGAGGCGCGGACGGTCTCGAGGAAGCTTGGCTCGATGACCACCGGCAGCAGGTCCGGATCGGGGAAGTAACGGTAGTCGTTGGCTTCCTCCTTGCTGCGCATGGAGCGGGTCTCGTCCTTGTTCGGGTCGTACAGACGGGTTTCCTGGACTACCTTGCCGCCGTCCTCGATCAGGTCGATCTGGCGCTGGATCTCGCTGTTGATCGCCCGCTCGATGAAGCGGAACGAGTTGACGTTCTTGATCTCGCAGCGGGTGCCGAACTCGACCTGGCCTTTGGGGCGAACCGAGACGTTGCAGTCGCAACGCAGCGAGCCTTCGGCCATGTTGCCATCGCAGATACCCAGGTAGCGCACCAGGGCGTGGATGGCCTTGACGTAGGCCACGGCCTCTTTTGCGCTGCGCATGTCCGGCTCGGAAACGATTTCCAGCAGCGGTGTGCCGGCGCGGTTCAGGTCGATCCCGGTGGCGCCGTTGAAATCTTCGTGCAGGCTCTTGCCGGCATCTTCCTCAAGGTGTGCGCGGGTGACGCCGATGCGCTTGAGGGTGCCGTCTTCCAGGGCGATGTCCAGGTGGCCCTTGCCAACGATCGGCAGGTCCATCTGGCTGATCTGATAGCCCTTGGGCAGGTCGGGGTAGAAGTAGTTCTTGCGCGCGAACACGTTGCGCGGCCCGATCTCGGCATCGATGGCCAGGCCGAACATGCAGGCCATGCGTACGGCCTCCTGGTTCAGCACCGGCAGTACGCCGGGCATGCCCAGGTCGACCAGGCTGGCCTGGGTGTTCGGCTCGGAGCCGAAGGTGGTGGCGCTGCCGGAGAAGATCTTCGACTGGGTGGCGAGCTGGGTATGAATCTCCAGCCCGATCACAACTTCCCATTGCATGTGTGAATTCCTCAGAAGCCTTTGGGGGCGCGGGTGTGCCAGTCGGTGACTTGCTGGTAACGGTGCGCGACGTTGAGCAGGCGGCCTTCCTGGAAGTACGGGGCCAGCAGTTGCACGCCCACCGGCAGGCCATCGACGAAGCCGGCCGGCATCGACAGGCCGGGCAGGCCCGCGAGGTTGGCGGTGATGGTGTAGACGTCCTCGAGGTAGGCGGCGACCGGGTCGGCGTTCTTCGAGCCGAGTTTCCAGGCCGGGTTCGGCGTGGTCGGGCCGAGGATGACGTCGACCTGTTCGAAGGCGGCCATGAAGTCGTTCTTGATCAGGCGGCGGATCTGCTGGGCCTTGACGTAGTAGGCGTCGTAGTAGCCGGCCGACAGGGCATAGGTGCCGACCATGATCCGGCGCTGCACTTCAGCGCCGAAGCCTTCGCCACGCGAGCGCTTGTACAGGTCGGTGAGGTCTTTCGGGGCTTCGCAGCGGTAGCCGAAGCGCACGCCGTCGAAGCGCGAGAGGTTGGAGGAGGCTTCGGCCGGGGCGATCACGTAGTACGCCGGGATGGCGTGCTGCATGTTCGGCAGGCTGATTTCCTTGACCACCGCGCCGAGCTTCTCCAGTTCCTTGACGCTGGCCTGGACCAGTTCGGCGATGCGCGGATCGAGGCCGGCGCCGAAGTACTCCTTCGGCAGGCCGATGCGCAGGCCCTGCAGCGAGGCATTGAGGTTGGCGCTGTAGTCGGGTACCGATTCGTCGACGCTGGTCGAGTCCTTGGCGTCGAAACCAGCCATGCCTTGCAGCAGCAGGGCGCAGTCTTCGGCGGTGCGGGCCATCGGGCCGCCCTGGTCGAGGCTCGAGGCGTAGGCGATCATGCCCCAGCGCGAGACACGGCCGTAGGTAGGCTTGAGACCGGTGAGGTTGGTCAGCGCGGCTGGCTGGCGGATCGAGCCGCCGGTGTCGGTGCCGGTGGCGACCGGCAGCAGGCGCGCGGCCACGGCTGCGGCGGAGCCACCCGACGAGCCGCCTGGCACGTGTTCGAGGTTCCAGGGGTTCTTCACCGCGCCGTAGTGGCTGGATTCGTTGGCCGAACCCATGGCGAACTCGTCCATGTTGGTCTTGCCCAGGGTGACCATGCCGGCCTCGGCGAGCTTGGCGACCACGGTGGCGTCATAGGGGGCGGTGAAGCTGTCGAGCATCTTCGAGCCGCAGCTGGTGCGCACGCCCTGGGTGCAGAACAGGTCCTTGTGGGCAATTGGTGCGCCCAGCAGTGCGCCGGTTTCGCCATTGGCGCGACGGGCGTCGGCAGCGCGGGCCTGCTGCAGCGCCTGCGCTTCGGTGATGCTGATGAAGCTGTTGATCTGTGGGTCGAGCTGCTTGATGCGCGACAGCAGCGCGCCGGTCAGCTCTTCGGAAGAAAACGACTTGTCGGCGAGTCCGCGGGCGATCTCGGCCAGAGTGAGTTGATGCATGGCAGGCTCTATCCCTTACTCGATGACTTTCGGAACCAGGTACAGACCGTTTTCGGTCGAGGGTGCCACCGCTTGGTAGCGATCGCGCTGGTTGCTTTCGGTCACCTGGTCGGGACGCAGGCGCTGGGTGGCTTCGAGCGGGTGGGCGAGAGGCTCGATGCCGGTGGTGTCGACGGCTTGCATCTGGTCGACCAGCCCGAGAATACTGTTCAAGGCATCGGTAATGCGTGGCAGTTCGCCTTCATTCAGGCCCAGGCGGGCCAGATGGGCGATCTTTTCCACGTCACAGCGTTGAAGCGCCATGGGGATCTCCAGGAAAAACAGAAACAGAATGCTTCCGTAATGAGGAACATGCCGGGATTCTGGCGGTCATACGGCCGCGATCATCGGCTGGCGTGCTCGGAAAAACTGCCAATTTAACATATTGGCTCCTTGCCCAAAATCCCTGCCATTGTTAGAGTTTGCCGCACTTTTTTACCCACGCTTTCCCCAGGGTCACTTTCCCATGTTCAAGAAACTGCGTGGCATGTTTTCCAGCGATCTGTCCATCGACCTGGGTACTGCCAACACCCTTATTTACGTGCGTGAGCGCGGTATCGTCCTGAATGAGCCCTCGGTTGTTGCCATCCGTACCCACGGCAACCAGAAAAGCGTCGTGGCCGTCGGTACCGAAGCCAAGCGCATGCTCGGCCGCACTCCCGGCAACATCGCTGCCATTCGTCCGATGAAGGACGGCGTGATCGCCGACTTCAGCGTCTGCGAGAAGATGCTGCAGTACTTCATCAACAAAGTGCACGAAAACAGCTTCCTGCAGCCCAGCCCTCGCGTGCTGATCTGCGTGCCGTGCAAGTCCACTCAGGTCGAGCGCCGTGCCATCCGTGAATCGGCGCTGGGCGCCGGTGCCCGCGAAGTGTTCCTGATCGAAGAGCCCATGGCCGCCGCCATCGGTGCCGGCCTGCCGGTCGAGGAAGCCCGCGGTTCGATGGTCGTCGACATCGGTGGTGGTACCACCGAAATCGCCCTGATCTCGCTCAACGGTGTGGTGTACGCCGAATCCGTGCGTGTCGGCGGTGACCGTTTCGACGAAGCCATCGTCACCTACGTGCGCCGTAACTACGGCAGCCTGATCGGCGAATCCACCGCCGAGCGCATCAAGCAGGAAATCGGCACCGCCTACCCGGGCGGCGAAGTCCGCGAAGTCGACGTGCGTGGCCGCAACCTGGCCGAAGGTGTACCACGTGCCTTCACCCTGAACTCCAACGAAGTGCTCGAAGCGCTGCAGGAATCGCTGGCGACCATCGTCCAGGCGGTCAAGAGCGCCCTGGAGCAGTCGCCGCCGGAGCTGGCCTCCGACATCGCCGAGCGCGGCCTGGTGCTGACCGGTGGTGGCGCGCTGCTGCGTGACCTCGACAAGCTGCTGGCCCAGGAAACCGGCCTGCCGGTGATCGTTGCCGAAGACCCGCTGACCTGTGTCGCCCGTGGCGGTGGTCGTGCGCTGGAAATGATGGACAAGCACGCCATGGACCTGCTCTCCAGCGAGTGAGTCCTGGCGCTGTCCAGCCGTCGCTGAAGATCGTCTGGTTTACAGGTGGCACGCACAGTGCTACCTGTATGCGCTGTTGACGTCCGTCGGGCGTCGTTTCCGTCAATCCGCAGGCTGGTGGTTGCATTGACCTCGTGCAATGACCGCCTGAATCGTCGTCCACGAGGAACGGCCCATTAAACCGCTTTTCTCCAAGGGCCCTTCGCTGGGCGTTCGTCTGCTCGTGCTGGTGGTGATGTCGGTCGCGCTGATGGTGGTCGACTCGCGCTTTGACGTGCTCAAGCCGGTACGCAGCCAGATGGGGCTGGTGCTGATGGAATCCTATTGGGTCACCGATTTGCCGCAGCGTCTGTGGCAGGGCGTGGCCGGGCAGTTCGGCAGCCGCACCGAGCTGATCGCCGATAACGAGAAACTCAAGACCGAAGCCCTGCTGTTGCAGGGGCGCCTGCAGAAGCTGGCGGCGCTCACCGAGCAGAACGTGCGTCTGCGCGAGCTGCTCAATTCTTCGGCACTGGTCAACGAAAAGGTCGAAGTCGCCGAACTGATCGGGGTCGATCCCAATCCCTTCACTCATCGCATCCTGATCAACAAGGGCGAGCGCGACGGGGTGTTCCTCGGCCAGCCGGTGCTCGATGCCCGTGGCCTGATGGGCCAGGTGGTCGAGCTGATGCCCTACACCTCGCGCGTGCTGCTGCTGACCGACACCACCCACAGCATTCCCGTACAGGTCAACCGCAACGGCCTGCGCGCCATTGCCAGCGGCACCGGCAACCCGGAACGCCTGGAACTGCGTCACGTGGCCGATACCGCCGACATCAAGGAAGGCGATCTGCTGGTGAGTTCGGGCATGGGGCAGCGTTTCCCGGCCGGTTATCCGGTGGCCACGGTCAACGAGGTGATCCACGATTCCGGTCAGCCGTTCGCCATCGTGCGCGCCATTCCTACCGCCGCCCTCAATCGCAGCCGCTACATGCTGCTGGTGTTCAGCGATCGTCGTACACCTGAGCAGCGTGCCACGGATGCAGCGATCGCCCAGGAAGAGGCCGACCGTCAGGACGGTGCGAGTGCCAAGCCGACAGCTGCGCCAGCACCGGCAACTGCGCCAGCGAGCGGCGCGCCGGCCCACGCACCCGCACCTGCCGCACCGGCTGCCACTGCGCCGGCCCACGGTACGTCCACCTCACACCCGCCAGCCGCACCCGCGTCGACTGCACAGCCCCGGAGAGAATGATGGCCAGTACCCGTAGCAGAAACGGCTGGGCCATCTGGCTGACCTTCGTCATCGGCCTGCTGCTCAGCGTCACGCCGATGCCGCAGTTCATGGAGGTGTTCCGCCCCATGTGGCTGGCCTTGTTGCTGGCGTTCTGGACCCTGGCCGTACCCAGCAAGGTCGGGATGACCACCGCCTTTGTGCTGGGCCTTGCCGAGGACGTGCTCTACGGCACCCTGCTGGGGCAGAACGCGCTGATCCTCACCTTGATCACCTTCCTGGTGCTGTCCCTGCAGCAACGCCTGCGTATGTTCCCTATGTGGCAGCAGAGCCTGGTGATCCTGGTGGTGTTCGGCATCGCCCAGTTGATCCAGCTGTGGCTCAGCGCCCTGACCGGCAATCGCCTGCCGACGCTTGCGCTGGTGTGGTCGGCGGTGATCAGCGCGTTGCTCTGGCCCTGGATCAGCTTCGCCCTGCGCGGCATGCGCCGACGCCTGCATATCCACTGACGCGTCGCCACTGACAGGGAGATGTCCACATGACTCGACTGCACCTGGCCTCCGGCTCCCCGCGCCGGCGTGAGCTGCTGACCCAGATTGGCGTGCCATTCACCGTGGTCAGCGCCCCCATCGACGAAACCCCGTTGCCCGACGAAGCCGCCCAGGCCTACGTCGAGCGCCTGGCGCAAGCCAAGGCGGTGGCCGGTTTCAATCTGCTCGATGCCCCGGGTGTGGTGCTCGGCGCGGATACCGCCGTGGTGCTCGACGGCCAGATCCTCGGCAAGCCTGAAAACCGCGAGCACGCCCTGGCGATGCTCGGCGACCTGTCCAAACGCGAGCATCAGGTGCTTACGGCCGTAGCTGTGACCGACGGCCAGCGCTCGCTGAGCCTGTGCGTGGCCACCAAAGTCCGGTTCCGTACCATTTCCTTCGATGAAGCATGTCGCTACTGGGACAGCGGTGAACCGCTGGACAAGGCCGGCGGTTATGCGATCCAGGGGCTGGGGGCGGTGTTCGTCAGCGCCATCGAGGGCAGCTATTCGGCCGTGGTCGGCCTGCCCCTGAGCGAAACCGCCGAGCTGCTCGAACAGTTCGCCATTCCCTGCTGGCAGCAAGAGGATAACGCCCAGCGCTAGCCAGCCGCCCGACAGCGATCCATCATTACCGAAGACCTTTGACGAGAGCCTGCCATGAGTGAAGAGATCCTGATCAACATCACGCCAATGGAGTCACGTGTGGCAGTGGTGGAGAACGGAGTGCTGCAGGAGGTGCATGTCGAGCGCACCCAGCGCCGTGGCATCGTCGGCAATATCTACAAGGGCAAGGTGGTGCGTGTGCTGCCTGGCATGCAGGCCGCCTTCATCGATATCGGCCTGGAGCGTGCGGCGTTCATCCACGCCTCGGAGATCTCCCAGCGTGAAGGCTCGGCGGTCGAGACCATCACCGCGCTGGTCCACGAAGGCCAGGCTCTTGTGGTGCAGGTGACCAAGGACCCTATCGGCACCAAGGGCGCGCGCCTGACCACCCAGCTGTCGATTCCGTCGCGCTACCTGGTGTACATGCCGCGCAGCAGCCATGTCGGTATTTCGCTGAAGATCGAGGACGAAGCCGAGCGTGATCGTCTCAAACAGGTGGTCAGCGACTCGATGGCGCAAGAGAACATCAAGGATGCCGGTGGCTTCATCCTGCGTACCGCCGCCGAGGGCGCGCGCGCCGAAGACATCCTCCAGGACATCCGCTACCTGCGTCGCCTGTGGGAGCAGATCGGCAGCCAGATCCAGACCTGCGGCGCGCCGACCGTGATCTACGAAGACCTCGGCCTGGCGCTGCGCACCTTGCGTGACCTGGTCAATCCAAAGATCGAGAAGATCCGCATCGACTCGCGGGAAACCTTCCAGAAAACCACGCAGTTCGTCGGTGAGCTGATGCCCGAGATCGCCGACCGCCTGGAGCACTATCCCGGCGAGCGGCCGATCTTCGACCTCTATGGGGTCGAGGACGAGATCCAGCGCGCCCTGGAACGCAAGGTGCCGCTCAAGTCCGGGGGCTACCTGGTGGTCGACCCCGCCGAGGCGATGACGACCATCGACGTCAACACTGGCGCTTTCGTCGGCCATCGCAATCTCGAAGAGACCATTTTCAAGACCAACCTCGAAGCAGCCACGGCCATCGCGCGGCAACTGCGCCTGCGCAACATCGGCGGCATCATCATCATCGACTTCATCGACATGGAAGACGAAGAGCACCGCCGCCAGGTTCTGCGCACGCTGGAAAAACAGCTTGAGCGCGACCATGCCAAGACCAACATCATCGGCATCACCGAGTTGGGCCTGGTACAGATGACCCGCAAGCGCACCCGTGAAAGCCTCGAGCAGGTGCTGTGCGAGCCCTGCCTGGCCTGCCAGGGGCGTGGCAAGCTGAAGACGCCAGAGACTATTTGTTACGAAATCTTCCGCGAAATCCTCCGCGAGGCGCGGGCCTATCAGGCAGAAGGCTACCGGGTGCTGGCCAATCAGAAGGTCGTCGATCGTCTGCTCGATGAAGAGTCGGGTAACGTCGCCGAGCTGGAGGCCTTCATCGGGCGAACCATTCGCTTCCAGGTCGAGTCCATGTATTCCCAGGAACAATATGATGTGGTGCTGCTCTGACGCGTTCTGAAATCGTTCGCCCAGTGGCGAAAACGCCGCTTGCGGCCATAGTTAATGGACGACTCGGAGGGCAATGGCCATGGAACGTCTGACCCGCGTTCTTGGCGCGTTGACCCGCTGGGGGCTGGGGCTGTGTGCCCTGCTGGCAGTGCTGGTGGCGCTGTATGTCAGCCTCGGTCGGCAACTGGTGCCGCTGGTGGCCGAATACCGGGCCGACCTTGAAGACAAGGCCCAGCAAGCCTTGGGCCTGCCCGTGCATGTGGGGGCGCTCGAGGGGCGATGGAGTGGCCTGGCCCCGGTGCTCAGGCTGCGCGACCTGCAATTGGGCGAGGGCTCGGCGGCCTTGCGCCTGGATGACGTCAAGCTGGTGCCCGACCTGTGGGCCAGCCTGAAGGCCCGAGAAGTGCGGTTGGCGCATGTCCAGCTAGGCGGCCTGCAACTGATCCTGCATGAGGACCAGCAAGGCGCCTGGACCCTTGAAGGCCTGCCGAAGAAAGACGATGCGCCCATCGACCCTGCCCAATTGCTGCAACGCCTCCAGCAACTGGGCAGGGTCGATGTGTTCGACAGCCAGGTCACGTTCCAGCCGTGGCGCCGTGATTCGGTCACGCTCACTTATGTCAGCCTTGGCCTGCAGGCCGGTGCGTCGCGCCAGCGCCTTGAGCTGCGCGCGACCTTGCCCGACGGCCAACCCCTGGCGTTGAACCTGCGCAGCCGCGCCACCCCTGACGCCTGGCGTGACGGGCGGCTGGAGGCCTACGCCAGCCTGCCGCAGAGCGATTGGGCGCGCTGGGTGCCGCCAAGCCTGCTCGGCCAATGGCGAGCCAAGACGCTGCGTGCGGGGGGCGAATTCTGGATCGACTGGAACAAAGGCCAGTTGCAGCGCGCCGTCGCCCGCCTGAACGCGCCGCAACTGCGCGGCGCCTATGTCGGGCGCAAGACCGTGACCCTCGACAACCTGGCGCTGTCCAGTTGGGTGCACCGGGGCAAGGAAGGCTACGAGATCGTGGTCGATTCGTTGGCGGCGAGTATCGGTGAAACCCGCTGGGAAACCCACCTGCAAGCGCGCCAGCGCCGTGGGCAGGAGGCCGCCGGGGAGACGTGGCAGGTCCAGGCCGATCGCCTCGACCTGACGCCGTTGACCCCACTGATCGATGGCCTGGCACCGCTGCCGGACAACCTGATGACCGTGGTCGATGCCCTGAACGTGACCGGTACACTGCGCAATGTTCAGCTCGACATCCGTCCCCATGCCGAAGGTGACCAGCGCCTGCAGTTCGCCGCCAATCTCGACAAGATCGGCTTCGATGCGTATCACGGCGCGCCCGCAGCGGGCAATGTCAGCGGCAGCATCAGCGGCGATCTCGGGCACGGCGAACTGCGCCTTGATACCGATGCCTTCATGCTGCACCTGTACCCCATCTTCGGCAAACCCTGGCACTACCAGAAAGCCAATGCCCGCCTGACCTGGGCGCTGGACAAGGACGGCTTTACCCTCATCGCGCCCTACATCAAGGTGCTGGGCGATGAAGGCAAGATCGCCGCCGATTTTCTCATTCGCTTCAGGTTCCACGAGGAGCAGGCCGACTATATGGACCTGCGCGTCGGCCTCACCGAGGGCGATGGTCGCTACACGGCCAAGTACCTGCCGGAAGTGCTCAGCCCGGCGCTGGACGAGTGGCTTCGCAGTGCCATCGTCAAGGGGGAGGTCGACGAGGGCTACTTCCAGTACCAGGGATCTCTTAACCATAACGCGCCGGCGCATTCGCGCAGCATCAGCCTGTTCTTCAAGGTGCATGATGCGGCCCTCGATTTCCAGCCGGGCTGGCCGCAGGTGCAGCAGGTAGACGGCAATGTGTACATCGAGGATACCGGTGTGCGCATCCAGGCCAGCAAGGGCCTGCTGCTGGACACCCGAGTCAGTGATGTCAGCGTCAACATCCCCCATGTCGAGGGCGACCAGCATAGCCGCCTGTACCTGGACGGCGAGTTCGACGGCAGCCTGGGTGACGGCCTGAAGATTCTGAAAGAGGCGCCGATCGGCACTGGCGAGATCTTCGCCGGCTGGGAAGGCGAGGGCC
Organism: Pseudomonas sp. RW3S2; assembly: GCF_014268955.1. Classification (NCBI taxonomy): domain Bacteria; kingdom Pseudomonadati; phylum Pseudomonadota; class Gammaproteobacteria; order Pseudomonadales; family Pseudomonadaceae; genus Pseudomonas; species Pseudomonas sp. RW3S2. The sequence continues at coordinate 95,229 of NZ_JABWRM010000015.1, forward strand.
CGCTGCAGGGCAAGGTCAAACTGGACATCCCGTTGGAACACGGTCTGCGTCCCAAGGTGCTGGTGGATTTCTCGACTTCCGATGCCCGGCTCAAGGTGGAGCCGCCGGAGCTCGACCTGAGCCGCCTGAAGGGCGACTTCACCTTCGATCTCGACAAGGGCCTGAGCGGCAAGGGCATCAGTCTCCAGGCCTTCGACAGGCCGGTGACCGCGCAGATTCTCGCCGAAGGGCAGGGTGGCCAGATCCAGACCCGGATCAACGCCACCGGCCAGGTGCCGCTCAAGTCGTTGACCGACTGGCTGCAGTTCAAGCAGGCACTGCCGGCCTCGGGCGACATTCCCTACCAACTGCAGGTCAGCCTGGGTAGCCGCGACAATCGCCTGAGCGTCAACTCGTCGCTCAAGGGCCTGACCATCGACCTGCCAGCGCCCTTCGGCAAGACGGCGGCCGAGTCACGCGACAGCAGCTTCAGCATGAACCTGCAGGGTGGTGAGCGGCGCTTTGATGCGAGCTACGCCGATGTGGCGCGGTTGGCCTATGCGGCCTCGCTCGACAAGCTGGCCCAGGGACGCGGCGAGCTGGTGCTGGGCGGTGGCGATGCGCTGGTGCCGGGCGGCCAGGGTCTGCGGGTGCGCGGGCGGCTCGAATCGCTGGACCTCGAGCCCTGGCAGCAGCAGTTGGACAAGTATGCTGGCCAGGATCCAGGTGGCAGCGCTCGTCAGAGCCTGCAGGGTGTGGATGTGAGCATTGGCCAGTTGAAGGCATTCGGCACCGACCTCAACCAGGCGGTGGTGCGCCTGGCGCGTGTTGCCAGCGCCTGGGATCTGCGCCTGGACAGCAAGGAAGTGATCGGCAATGCGCGGATCCCGGATGCCAAGGCCGCGCCCATGGTGGTGAAGCTGCAGACCTTGCGCCTGCCGCCTGCCGATCCGCAGGAGGCCCAGGCCGAAGATGCGCCTGATCCGCTGGCCACCTTCGACCCGCGCAAGGCGCCGGCCCTGGATCTGAGCATCGACAAGTTGTATCGCGGCGACGACCTGTTCGGCAGCGCCTCGGTCAAGCTGCGGCCGAATGCCCGTGGTGTGTCCCTGGGCGACATCGACCTCAATCTCAAGGGCCTGCACATCGACGGCAGCGGCGGCTGGGAAGGTGTTCCCGGCAGCACCAGCAGTTGGTACAAGGGGCGCCTGGACGGCAAGGACCTGGGCGATGTGCTCAAGGCCTGGGGCTTCGCGCCCACGGTCACCAGCCGCGACTTCCGCATGGACGTCGATGGCCGTTGGCCGGGTTCGCCGGCCTGGGTCAGTCTCAAGCGATTCTCCGGTAGCCTCGATGCCTCGCTGCGCACCGGCCAGTTCGTCGAGGTCGAGGGCGGCGCCCAGGCGTTGCGGGTGTTCGGCCTGCTCAACTTCAACTCGATTGGTCGCCGTCTGCGCCTGGACTTCTCCGACCTGTTCGGCGAGGGGCTGGCCTATGATCGGGTCAAGGGCCTGCTGGTGGTCAGCGAGGGCGTCTATGTGACCCGTGAACCGATCGCTGTCACCGGCCCCTCCAGCAATTTCGAGCTCGATGGCACACTCGACTTTGTGCGCGACCGTATCGATGCCAACCTGCAGGTGACCCTGCCGGTCACCAACAACCTGCCGTTGGCGGCGCTGATCGTCGGGGCGCCTGCGGTCGGTGGCGCATTGTTCCTGGTCGATCGACTGATCGGTGATCGGGTCGCGCGCTTCGCCAGCGTGCACTATCGGGTCGAAGGTCCGGTCAAAGAGCCTAAAATCACCTTTGTGAAACCTTTCGATAAATCGCGTTAGGAGTGGTCATGAAGTCAGCAGTGATCCAGATGGTCAGCCAGGACGGCTTACTGGCCAACCTGCAGCGGGCTCACGTACTGCTGGAACAGGCGGCTGACAGTGGCGCACGGCTGGCAGTGCTGCCGGAGAATTTCGCGGCCATGGGCCGGCGCGATGCCGCGGTGATCGGTCGCGCCGAAGCGCTTGGCGAAGGCCCGATCCTGCCCTGGTTGAAACGCGCCGCACGCGACCTCAAGTTATGGATTGTTGCCGGCACCTTGCCGTTGCCCCCGGTCGGTCAGCCCGAGGCCAAGTCACATGCCTGCTCGCTGCTGGTCGACGACCACGGCGAGATCGCCGCGCGTTACGACAAGCTGCACCTGTTCGATGTGGACGTGGCCGACAACCGTGGGCGCTACCGCGAATCGGACGATTACGCCCATGGCGCGCAGGTGGTGGTGGCCGATACACCGGTTGGGCGCCTGGGCTTGTCGGTGTGCTACGACCTGCGCTTTCCCGAGCTCTACAGCGCCCTGCGCGCTGCCGGGGCCGAGCTGATCAGCGCTCCGTCGGCGTTCACTGCGGTGACCGGCGCGGCACATTGGGAAGTGTTGATCCGTGCCCGCGCCATCGAAACCCAGTGCTACATGCTGGCCGCCGCGCAGGGCGGCAGCCATCCAGGCCCACGGGAAACCCATGGCCATGCGGCGATCGTCGACCCTTGGGGGAGGATCGTCGCCGAACATGCGCATGGCGAAGCGATATTGCTCGCCGAGCGCGACGCTGAAGAACAAGCGTCCATACGGGCGCGTATGCCGGTCGTTTCGCACCGGCGCTTTTTCTCGCAGGACGCCTTGCGGCCTGCGCACACCTCGGAGTGACTATGAGCCAGATGTTATCCACCGTCAGCGAGCAGCTCCTGGCCCCGGGCGGACTGACCCTGGACAGCCTGCAGGCTGTGCTGGGTGAGTTGGCAGGGCCCGGCATCGACGCTGCCGACCTGTATTTCCAGGGGCAGATCTCGGAAACCTGGGCACTGGAAGACGGTATCGTCAAGGAAGGCAGTTTCAACCTCGACCAAGGTGTCGGCGTGCGTGCGTTGTCCGGCGAGAAGACCGGCTTCGCCTACAGCAACGCGATCAATCTTGAAGCCTTGACGTCGGCGGCGCGCGCCGCCCGCTCGATTTCCCGCGCTGGCCAGAACGGTAAGGTGCAGGCCTTCAGCAGTCAGGATGTGACCGCCCTGTATGCACCGAACAACCCACTCGATGTCCTGAGTCGGGCCGAGAAAGTCGAACTGCTCAAGCGCGTCGATGCCGCCACCCGTGCCCTCGATCCACGCATTCAGCAGGTCAGCGTGAGCATGGCGGGTGTGTGGGAGCGCATCCTGGTGGCGGCGGCCGATGGCAGCCTGGCCGCGGATGTGCGGCCACTGGTGCGTTTCAACGTCAGCGTCATCGTCGAACACAACGGTCGCCGCGAGCGGGGCGGCCAAGGCGGGGGCGGGCGTACCGACTACCGCTACTTCACCGAAGAGCGGGTGATGGGCTATGCCCGCGAGGCGCTGCGCCAGGCGCTGGTCAACCTCGAGGCGCAGCCCGCGCCGGCCGGCACGTTGCCGGTGGTGCTCGGTCCCGGTTGGTCGGGCGTACTGCTGCATGAAGCGGTCGGCCACGGCCTGGAAGGTGACTTCAACCGCAAGGGCAGCTCCGCCTACAGCGGCCGGATCGGTGAGGCGGTGGCGTCGAAGCTGTGCACCATCGTCGATGACGGCACGCTGGAAGGCCGTCGCGGTTCGCTGAGCGTCGATGACGAAGGCACCCCGACCGAATGCACCACCCTGATCGAGAACGGCATCCTCAAAGGCTACATGCAGGACAAGCTCAATGCCCGCCTGATGGGCATGGCGGTTACCGGCAATGGTCGGCGCGAATCCTACGCGCACCTGCCGATGCCGCGCATGACCAACACCTACATGCGTGCCGGCGAGAGCGACCCGCAGGAGATCATCGCCTCGGTGAAGAAGGGCATCTACTGCGCCAACCTCGGCGGTGGTCAGGTGGACATCACCAGTGGCAAGTTCGTGTTCTCCACCAGCGAGGCGTACCTGATCGAAGACGGCAAGATCACCGCGCCGGTCAAGGGCGCGACCCTGATCGGCAATGGTCCTGAGGCGATGAGTCGGGTGTCGATGGTCGGTAACGACCTGGCCCTGGACAGCGGCGTCGGGACTTGTGGCAAGGATGGGCAGTCGGTGCCGGTTGGCGTTGGCCAGCCGACCCTGAAGCTGGACGCGATCACCGTGGGCGGTACCGGGGCCTGATGGCACGCGCTGCCTGCAGGAGCGGCCTCGTGTCGCGACGCGAGGCCGCTCCTGCAGGCGGTCAGTGGCAGGGCTCAGCGCAGGCCGCGCTGGAGCTCGTCGAGGTCGCGGATGTACTTGAACACCTTGCGCGCAGCGGCTGGCGGTTTGTTCCGCGCCTTTTCGTGCTGGGCATGGCGGATCAGCGAGCGCAGTTGCTGGCGATCGGTATCGGGGAACTCCTGGACGAAGCGCTCGAGGTCTTCGTCGTTGCCGTCGATCAACCGGTCGCGCCAGCGCTCGAGGCCGTGGAAACGTTCGTTGTACTGGCGCGTGGAGCTGTCTATCTGCTCGAGCAGCGCATGGATGGCATCCAGGTCCTGTACGCGCATCAGCTTGCCGACGAACGACATGTGGCGTTTGCGGGCACCGTGGGCAGTGTGTTTGGACGCTTCCTCCAGTGCTTTGCGCAACTCGTCGGTGAGTGGCAGGCGCGCGAGGATATCGGGCTTGAGCGTGGTGAGGCGCTCGCCGAGTTCGACCAGCGCATGCAGCTCGCGCTTGATCTGGGTCTTGCTTTTTTCGCCGTCGAAGGCGTCGTCGTATGAATCAACCATGGTGGCAGTCCGCAGGAAATCGCCGCCATGATAACCAGTCGGGGGCCGCTTTGTCCGGCCCGGTCGAAGAATGGCCCTCGCCGAACGCAGAATTTGAGTGGAGAAAACCATGAGTGCAGTCCAGAGCATAGGTCCGAAGGACCTGCCAGCGTTGCAGGAACAGGTCGAGGCGATCGTTGCCGAAGCACGCCGCCAGGGCGCCAGTGCCTGCGAGGTGGCGGTTTCGCTGGAGCAGGGCCTGTCCACCAGCGTGCGCCAGCGCGAGGTCGAGACGGTCGAGTTCAACCGTGACCAGGGCTTTGGCATCACCCTCTACGTGGGCCAGCGCAAGGGGTCGGCCAGTACGTCGGCGAGCGGTCCCGAGGCCATTCGCGAAACGGTGGCTGCTGCACTGGCAATCGCCAAGCACACTTCCGAGGATGAGTGTTCGGGCCTGGCTGACGCGGCGCTGATGGCGCGCGAAATGCCTGACCTCGACCTCTACCACGACTGGGACATCGAGCCCGAGCGTGCCATCGAGATGGCCCTGGAGTGCGAAGCGGCCGCCTTCGATGCCGACAAGCGCATCCTCAATGCCGACGGCACCACCCTCAACACGCACCAAGGGGTGCGGGTGTATGGCAACAGCCATGGCTTCATCGGCGGCTACGCCTCGACCCGCCACAGCCTGAGCTGTGTGATGATCGCCGAAGGCGAAGGGCAGATGCAGCGCGACTACTGGTATGACGTCAATCGCCAGGGCCAATTGCTGGCCGACCCGCGCAGTATCGGCCAGCGCGCTGCACAGCGTGCCGCCAGCCGTCTTGGCGCACGTCCAGTGCCGACCTGCGAGGTGCCGGTGCTGTTCGCTGCGGAGCTGGCCGGCGGGTTGTTCGGCAGCTTCCTGTCGGCAATCTCCGGCGGCAACCTGTACCGCAAGTCGTCGTTCCTCGAAGGCACCCTGGGCCAGCGTCTGTTCCCGACTTGGCTGACCCTCGACGAGCGTCCGCACATTCCGCGCGCGCTGGGCAGTGCCGCGTTCGACGGCGATGGCCTGGCCACCTATGCCAAGCCGTTCATCGACAAGGGCGAACTGGTGTCCTACATCCTCGGCACCTATGCCGGTCGCAAGCTCAAGCTGCCAAGCACCGCCAACGCTGGCGGCGTGCATAACCTGTTCGTCACCCATGGCGTCGAAGACCAGGCCGCACTGATCCGTCGCATGGGGCGCGGCCTGCTGGTGACCGAGCTGATGGGGCATGGCCTGAACATGGTCACGGGTGACTACTCCCGTGGCGCTGCGGGTTTCTGGGTGGAGAACGGTGAAATCCAGTTCCCTGTTCAGGAAGTGACCATCGCCGGCAATATGAAGGACATGTTCCAGCAGATTGTCGCGATTGGCAGCGATATTGAAACGCGCAGCAATATTCACAGCGGTTCGGTGCTGATCGAACGGATGACCGTCGCCGGTAGCTGACGGTGCACGTCTGACCTACGCGTTACGACAAACCCGGCCATCGCGCCGGGTTTTTTGTTTGTGGTCTCGCTATTGAAGTGATTCTATTTATCAATTAATAATGAATATCATTATCCAGTAACCCTCGGCGATGATGTTCATGAAAACCGTCCTCCACGAATTGCCCTACCTGGAAAACTGGCGCTGGTTGAGTCGGCGCATCCGCTGCGCCCTCGAGCCGGACGAGCCACGGCTGATCGAACATTACCTGGCCGAGGGGCGCTATCTGGTCTGTTGCACCCAGACCTCGCCCTGGACCGTGGCGCTGATCTCCTTCCGCCTGCTGCTGGATACCGCCTGCGACCGCATGTTGCCTTGGCATTGGCGCTGCCAGTGCCTGGATCAGGCCTGGCGCCCGCTGCTTGACCTGCGCAACCTCGACCGTTGCGAGCAGAACGAGCGCTGGCAGCCCTATGCGATGCAACTGGCCAGTTGCGTGTTGCTGCCTTCGATTTCCCCCGATGAACTGATGCAAGGATCCGATGATGAGTAATACCCGTATCGAGCGTGACAGCATGGGCGAACTGCAGGTGCCGGCCCAGGCCCTGTATGGTGCCCAGACGCAGCGCGCGGTCGACAACTTCCCGGTCAGCGGCCAGCGCATGCCGCTGCAGTTCATCCGGGCACTGCTGTTGGCCAAGGCCGCAGCAGCCAAGGCCAACATCGCGCTGGGGCAACTGAGCGCGGAGCAGGGCGGTGCCATCGTCAAGGCGGTCGAGCAACTGCTGGCCGAGGACTTCATCCAGCATTTCCCGGTGGACGTGTTCCAGACCGGTTCCGGCACCAGTTCCAACATGAACGCCAACGAGGTGATCGCCACCTTGGCCAGCCGGGTGCTGGGTGACAAGGTCAACGCCAACGACCATGTCAATTGCGGTCAGAGCAGCAACGACATCATTCCGACCACCATTCACGTCAGCGCAGCGCTGGCCTTGCACGAGCAACTGCTGCCGGCGCTGGGGCATCTGGTCCAGGTGATCGAGGCCAAGGCTGTCGAGGTTCACCGTTACGTCAAGACCGGCCGCACCCACCTGATGGATGCCATGCCAGTGCGCATGAGCCAGGTGCTGGGGGGCTGGGCGGCACAGATCAAGGGCGCCCAAGCGCATCTGGAAGCCACCTTGCCCGCCCTGCAGGCGCTGGCCCAGGGCGGTACAGCGGTCGGCACTGGCATCAATGCCCACCCGCAGTTCGCCGTGGGCTTTGCCCGTGAACTGAGCGACTTGACCCGCATTCCGTTCACCCCTGGCGAAAACCTGTTCGCCTTGATCGGCTCCCAGGACATGGCCGTGGCGTTGTCCGGCCAGCTCAAGACCACCGCTGTCGCGCTGATGAAGATCGCCAACGACCTGCGCTGGATGAACTCCGGCCCTCTGGCCGGGCTTGGCGAAATCGAGCTCGAGGGGCTGCAGCCGGGCTCTTCGATCATGCCGGGCAAGGTCAACCCGGTGATCCCCGAAGCCACCGCGATGGTTGCCGCGCAGGTCATCGGCAACGACGCGACCATCGCCGTTGCCGGCCAGTCGGGCAACTTCGAACTCAATGTCATGCTGCCGGTGATCGCTCGCAACCTGCTGGAGAGCATCGAGCTGATGGCCAACGCCAGCCGCCTGCTGGCAGACAAGGCTATTGCCAGCTTCAAGGTCAATGAGCCGAAGCTCAAGGAGGCGCTGTCGCGCAACCCGATCCTGGTCACGGCACTGAACCCGATCATCGGCTACCTCAAGGCCGCCGAGATTGCCAAGACCGCCTACAAGCAAGGTCGCCCTATCGTGGAAGTGGCGCTGGAGCATACCGACCTGTCGCGTGACCAGCTCGAGGCCCTGCTGGACCCGGAAAAACTCACCGCTGGCGGTATCTGATCCACGGTCCTCGCCCAGGAGACACGTCATGCAGCATTGGAAACGCACCACGGAAACCGCCAATCGCCTGTTCGAACAAGGTGAGCTGGTAGACGCCCGGGAACACTACCTGCAAGCCCTGGCCCTGGCCCAGGTGCTGTTCGAGCGCTGGCATGACGTCGACGAGGCGGTGGCGGCCTTCGTCATTGCCCATCACAACCTGGCTGACCTGCACCTGCGCCTGAACCAGCCCCACGAGAGCGCCGATTACCTGTGTGCGGCCCACCAGCGGCTGCTCCAGGCCAGTCAGGAGCCGCGCCTGCCCGAGGCGCTGCGTGATGCCGCGTTGCGCCACAGCGGGCGCACCTACACCGAGCTGTTGAGCTTTATCGCCGAATACGGCCAGTACCCACGCACCGAGCGCCTGCTCAATCGCCATGTGCCTGAAGCGAGCGAACTGTCTGCCCGGCCGGATGCCACTCACCGTTCACCTGCATACGGAATTCACTGACATGCCCCACACCTTGCCTGCTCTGCCTTACGCCTACGATGCGCTGGAGCCGCACATCGATACCCAGACCATGCAGATTCACCACAGCAAGCACCACCAGACCTATGTGAACAACCTCAACGCCGCCATCGAAGGGACCGAGTGGGCCGAATGGCCGGTCGAAAAATTGGTCGGCGCGGTCAAGCAGCTGCCCGAAAAGCTGCAGGGAGCGGTAATCAACCAGGGCGGCGGCCATGCCAACCATGCGTTGTTCTGGACCGTGATGTCGCCCAAGGGCGGTGGCCACCCCCAGGGTCAGGTGGCCCAGGCCATCGATACGCAGCTCGGTGGCTTCGAGGCGTTCAAGGACGCATTCACCAAGGCTGCGCTGACCCGTTTCGGCAGCGGTTGGGCCTGGCTCAGCGTCACCCCGGCCAAGACGCTGGTGGTGGAGAGCAGCGGCAACCAGGACAGTCCGCTGATGCACGGCAACACACCGATCCTGGGGTTGGACGTGTGGGAGCACGCCTACTACCTGAAGTACCAGAACCGTCGTCCCGAATATATCGGTGCCTTCTACAACGTCGTCGACTGGACGGAAGTGGAACGTCGCTACCTTGAAGCCCTGAAGTGAGTCGATCTGCCATGCGCTCCGAGGTGATGTCTGTCAGCAGTGTGCGCCTGTTCCGACTGGCGCTTGGGACTTTGCTGTTGCTGGTCGGCACGGCGCTGTTGGTGGCGCGGGGCATCGCCTGGCTGGACCTGGAACCGCGCATGTTACGTGCGCTCGAAGGCGGCGCACTGTGCGCGCTGGGCACGGCGTTGGGCGCGGTACCGGTGCTGGTGATCCGCAACATGCCGGTAGCGGTGGCTGACACCTTGCTTGGCTTCGGCGCCGGGGTGATGCTGGCGGCCACCGCGTTCTCCCTGATCATCCCGGGTCTTGATGCGGCGCAGTCCATCGGCTTCAGCCCTTGGGGCGCCGGTGGTCTGGTCAGTGCCGGGTTGTTGCTCGGGGCGCTGTGCCTGTTCCTGGTCGACTTGCGAATCTCCGGGGTTTCGCCGGAATCCATGGTCGGGCAGGGCAATCAGCCGGTGATCGCTGCGCGTATCTGGCTGTTCGTGGCCGCGATCATTGCGCACAACATCCCGGAAGGTATGGCCATTGGTGTTTCAGCGGGGGGCGGCATGCCGGACGCTGACAGCCTGGCCATGGGCATTGCCCTGCAGGATGTGCCTGAAGGGCTGGTGATTGCGTTGGTGTTGGCGGGGGCAGGGATGTCGCGGTTCAAGGCCTTCCTGATCGGTGCAGCATCCGGGCTGGTGGAGCCGGTGGCGGCGGTGATCTGTGCCTGGCTGGTGAATGTCGCCGAACTGCTGCTACCGCTGGGGCTTGCGTGTGCGGCGGGAGCGATGTTGCTGGTGGTGACCCAGGAAATCATTCCCGAGTCGCGCAGCAATGGCAATCACCGCCTGGCAAGCCTGGGGCTATGCATCGGATTCTGCCTGATGATGGTGATGGACACCGCGATGTCCTGAGGCTGCCGGGCGAGAGACGGGGCGAGGGCTTACTCGCCTTCGTCGAAATAATTGTTGATCAACGCCACCAGTGCATCCAGTGCGTCGTTGTCCTGCTCACCCTCGGTATGCAGGTGCACCTGGGTGCCTTTACCTGCGGCCAGCATCATCACTGCCATGATGCTCTTGCCGTCCACCAGCTTGTCGGGGGCGCGCCCGACTCGAACCTGGCAGGGAAACTTCCCGGCCACGCCGACGAACTTGGCTGCCGCCCGGGCGTGCAGGCCCAGCTTGTTGATGATGGTGATTTCGCGGGCGGGCATCGTGGGGTGGATCCTGTGGGTTAGAGGTCGCGGTGACGGACCTGGACGTTTTTCAGGGTTTGCTGCAGCAGTTGTCCGAGGCGCTCGGTGATATAGACAGAGCGGTGGTGTCCGCCGGTGCAGCCGATGGCGATGGTGACATAGGCGCGGTTGCTGGCGGCAAAGCGCGGTAGCCATTTAAGCAGATAGCTGGAGATGTCCTGGAACATTTCCTCGACGTCCGGTTGTGCTGCCAGGTACTCGATCACCGGAGCTTCAAGGCCCGAGTGCTCGCGCAGCTCGGGTTTCCAGTAAGGGTTTGGCAGGCAGCGCACGTCGAACACCAAGTCGGCGTCCACCGGCATGCCGCGCTTGAAACCGAAGGATTCGACGAGAAAAGCGGTGCCGGGCTCAGGCTGGTTAAGCAGACGCAGCTTGATCGAGTCACGCAGTTGGTGAAGATTGAGGCTGGTGGTATCGATCTTGAGGTCGGCAAGGTCGGCGATGGGGCCGAGCAGCTCACTTTCGACGCGGATGGCTTCGGCGAGCGAACGGTCCGCGTTGGTCAGGGGGTGGCGACGGCGGGTTTCGGAGAACCGCTTGAGCAGCGTGTCTTCGTCGGCGTCCAGGTACAGCACGTCACACTGGATGTGACGGGCGCGCGCTTCCTCGAGCAATTCGGGGAAGCGCGACAGATGGCTGGGTAGATTGCGCGCATCGATGGACACGGCGACCTTGGGTTGCATCAGTTCGGTGTTGATCAGCGCGTTTTCCGCCAGCTGCGGCAGCAACCCGGCGGGCAGGTTGTCGATGCAGTAGTAGCCGTTGTCTTCCAGCACATCGAGCGCGGTGCTCTTGCCGGAGCCGGACCGGCCGCTGACGATGATCAGGCGCATGTTCAGTGCTCGTTCTGTGCGTCCAGGACTACCTGGTAGAGGGCTTCGCTGCTGTCGGCGGCACGCAGGCGATCACGGACTTCCTTGCGATCGAGCATGCTGGCGATCTGGCGCAGCAGTTCGAGGTGGGCATCGGTGGCCGCTTCCGGGACCAGCAGCACGAACAGCAGGTCCACGGGGGCGCCGTCGATGGCGTCGTAGTCGATGGGTGCGTCCAGGTGCAGCAGGGCGCTGACGGGGGCGGTACAACCTTCCAGACGGCAGTGGGGAATGGCGATGCCATTACCGAAGCCGGTGGAGCCCAGTTTTTCGCGAGCGATGAGCTTTTCGAAGACGTCTTGCATCGCAAGCTCAGGTACTTGCTCGGCAATCAGGGTGGCGACCTTTTCCAGGGCGCGCTTCTTGCTGCCGCCCGGCACGTTCACGAGGGAACGGCCGGGGGTCAGGATGGTTTCAAGTCGGATCATGGATGAGGGGGATCAGCGGGCAGCCGCACCTTGCAGCAGGCTTTGCTGTTTTTCCTTGTGTTTTTTCAGTTGGCGGTCGAGCTTGTCAGCCAATGCGTCGATCGCGGCATACATGTCTTGGTGTTCAGCGTTGGCGACCACTTCGCCGCCGGGAATCTGGAGTGTTGCTTCAACCTTCTGCTGCAGCTTCTCGACCTTCATGATCACCGTTGCATTGGTGATCTTGTCGAAATGCCCTTCCACGCGGGCGAGCTTCTCGAGCACGTATTCGCGCAGTGGTTGGGTGACTTCTACATGCTGGCCACTGATGTTGACTTGCATACAGCTTCTCCTTTGTTGCCCGTGCATAAAGAGGCAGGTATTGCACCTGCCACTGAAACGCTGTGGCACATCCCGGGGCTACATCAATCGCTTGCGCTCGCTCGATGGGGCAATCCCCAGCGATTCGCGGTACTTGGCGACGGTGCGGCGGGCTACCTGGATGCCTTGTGCCTCCAGTAAACCAGCGATCTTGCTGTCACTCAATGGCTTTTTCTGATTTTCCGCGGCCACCAGTTTCTTGATGATCGCGCGGATCGCCGTAGACGAGCATTCGCCGCCTTCGGCGGTGCTCACATGGCTCGAGAAAAAGTATTTCAATTCGTAGATGCCACGGGGAGTGTGCATGTACTTCTGCGTGGTGACCCGCGAAATGGTCGACTCGTGCATGCCCACCGCCTCGGCGATGTCATGCAGCACCAGGGGCTTCATGGCTTCATCGCCGTGGTCGAGGAAACCACGCTGGTGTTCGACGATCTGGGTCGCCACTTTCATCAGTGTCTCGTTGCGGCTTTGCAGGCTCTTGATGAACCAGCGCGCTTCCTGCAACTGGTTGCGCATGAAGGTGTTGTCCGCGCTGGTGTCGGCACGGCGGACGAAGCCTGCATACTGCGGATTGACCCGCAGGCGCGGCACCGCTTCCTGGTTCAGTTCGACCAGCCAGCGGTCGCTGTCCTTGCGCACGATGACGTCTGGAATCACGTACTCCGGCTCGCTCGATTCGATCTGCGAGCCCGGGCGCGGATTGAGGCTTTGCACCAGCTCGATGACCTGGCGCAGCTCGTCTTCCTTGAGCTTCATGCGACGCATGAGCTGGCTGTAGTCGCGGCTGCCGAGCAGGTCGATGTAGTCGGTGACCAGGCGCTGGGCCTCGGCCATCCACGGCACGCTCGCCGGCAGTTGGCGCAGTTGCAGCAGCAGGCATTCGCCCAGGTTGCGGGCGCCGACGCCGGCCGGCTCGAACTGCTGGATGCGGTGCAGCACGGCTTCGACTTCATCCAGCTCGATGTCCAGCTCCGGGTCGAATCCGGCGCAGATTTCCTCGAGGCTGTCTTCCAGATAGCCCTGATCGTTGATGCTGTCGATGAGAGTGACAGCGATCAGGCGGTCGGTGTCGGACATCGGTGCCAGGTTGAGCTGCCACAGCAGATGGCTCTGCAAGCTTTCGCCGGCCGAGGTGCGCGTGGTGAAGTCCCACTCGTCGTCATCGTTGCTGGGCAGGCTGCTGGCGCTGGTCTGGTAGATGTCTTCCCAGGCCGTGTCGACCGGCAATTCGTTGGGGATGCGCTCGTTCCACTCGCCCTCTTCGAGGTTTTCCGTGCTGACGGTGGTTTCCTGGAAGCTGTTGTCCTGGGCTTCGGTGGCAGGTTTGCTTTCGCCGTTTTCCGCCATCGGATCGCTGTTGTCGAAGTCGTCGCCGTCTTCCTGACGTTCGAGCATCGGATTGGACTCCAGCGCTTCCTGGATTTCCTGTTGGAGGTCCAGGGTGGAGAGCTGGAGCAGACGGATGGCCTGTTGCAACTGCGGGGTCATCGTCAGTTGCTGGCCCATTTTTAGGACGAGCGATGGTTTCATGGCTGGGGCTTAATACCTTGTTCGCCGGCGCGCATGCGCCATCCACTACAGGGCGCCGGAGCGCCAAATCTTAAGCAAGTTATATGCCTGAAATTGTAGCGTTTGCCTAGAGCACTGTAACACTTAAGCCCGTTTCACCAGGCTTTTCCAATGCTCCAGGCAGGTCCCGGGGATCAGAGACGGAACTCGTGGCCCAGGTAGACTTCCTTGACCAGCTGGTTGGCCAGGATGGTCTCGGCGTCGCCTTCGGCGATCAGTTGACCATCGTTGACGATGTAGGCGGTCTCGCAGATGTCGAGTGTTTCGCGCACGTTGTGGTCGGTGATCAGTACGCCGATGCCCTTGGCCTTCAGATGGTGGATGATCTGTTTGATATCACCCACGGAAATCGGGTCGACGCCAGCGAAGGGTTCGTCCAGCAGGATGAACTTCGGTGCAGTCGCCAGGGCGCGGGCAATTTCGACGCGGCGGCGTTCGCCACCGGACAGGCTCATGCCGAGGTTGTCACGGATGTGGCTGATGTGGAACTCCTGCAGCAGGCTTTCCAACTCCTTGCGCCGTCCATCGCGGTCTAGGTCCTTGCGCGTCTCGAGTATGGCCATGATGTTGTCGGCGACCGACAGCTTGCGGAAGATCGACGCTTCCTGCGGCAGATAGCCGATGCCTGCCTGGGCCCGGCCATGCATGGGCTGGTGGCTGACATCGTGGCTGTCGATGAGCACGCGCCCTTGGTCGGCTTGGACCAGCCCCACGATCATGTAGAAGCAGGTGGTCTTGCCGGCGCCGTTGGGGCCGAGCAGGCCGACGATCTGGCCGCTGTCGATCGACAGGCTGACGTCGCGGACGACCTGGCGGCCCTTGTAGCTCTTGGCCAGGTGCTGGGCTTTGAGGGTTGCCATTTACTCGGCCTTTTTCTTCGGTTGGATCACCATGTCGATACGCTGACGAGGTGCAGTCACGTTGCCACCACGACCGGCGGTCGCCACCTGGGTCTTGGTGTTGTAGACGATTTTCTCGCCTTCGGTGGTGTTGCCTTCGTTCTCGACCTTGGCGCGGTCAGTGAGGATGACGATATCCTTTTGCGCCTGGTACTGGATGGTGACGGCCCAGCCCTTCATCTTGTCGGGCTTGGCGGTGCTCTGCTGCTGCTCGAAGTAGGCCAGGTTGCCCACCGAGGTCACGACGTCGATGTCACCCGAGGCGGCGCGAGTCATGGTGACGGTATTGCCTTTGATCATCATCGAGCCCTGAGTGATGATCACATCGCCCGTGTAGGTGGCAACGCCCTGTTTGTCGTCCAGGTGCGCGTTGTCCGCCTGGATGCGGATCGGCTGGTCACGGTCGTTCGGCAGGGCGAAGGCGCTCGCGCTTCCCAGTGCTGCGCTCAGGCTGAGCAAAAGGGGGAGGGTTTTAACGAGCCTCATACTGTCCTCTTACGTTGGACAGCAGGTCCATCCTGCCGTCTTCCAAATATGCTTTCATTCCTACGCCCGTAGTCGTGCCACCGGCGCCGTCGATTCTAACGGCTTGATCGGTCTGCGCATATTGCTTCTGCGGGAACACGGTCATCCGGCTACTGGTGATCAGGGTGTCGCGTTGTTTTTCGTCGGTGCGGGCGATCCGCACGTTGTCGATCAGTTCGACCTCGGTGCCGTCCGGATTGACCTCGGCGCGCACGCTCTGCACGTGCCATGGGAATGCTGTCCCACGGTAGATGTGCATGTCTGGCGTGGTCACCAGGGTGACTTCGCTGGCTTTCAAGTGTTCGACCTTGTCCGCGGTCATTTCGTATTGCAGCCTGCCGTCGGGCAGGAACTGTACGCTGTGGGCGTTGATCGCATAGTAGTCGATGGCGCTTTCGTCGACCTGTGCCGTGGGCTTGTCGAGGAAGCTCTCAGGGCTGATGTTCCAGTAGCCGATCGCAACCAGCAGCGCAGCGATGGCTGCCAGCAGCACGGCGTTTCGAAGTTTCTTGCTGAGCATGGCGTGGCCTACAGGTAATGGGCGTTGGCAGCGTCCAGGGTGCCCTGGGCCTGCATGATCAGTTCACAGAACTCGCGGGCTGCGCCTTCGCCGCCGCGTGCCTGGGTGACGCTGTGGGCGTGCTCGCGGACGAAGGGCGCCGCGTTGGCCACGGCCATCCCCAGGCCCACCCGGCGGATTACCGGGAGATCGGGGAGGTCGTCGCCCAGGTAGGCGACCTGCTCGTAGCTCAGGCCCAGTTCGGCGAGCAGGCCGTCGAGCACCACCAGCTTGTCCTCGCGCCCCTGGAACAGGTGTGGAATGCCCAGGTTCTTTGCCCGACGCTCGACCACGGGGGTCTTGCGCCCACTGATGATCGCGGTGGTCACGCCCGAGGCCATCAGCATCTTGATGCCGTGGCCATCGAGGGTGTTGAAGGTCTTGAATTCGCTGCCGTCCTCGAGGAAGTACAGGCGGCCGTCGGTCAGCACGCCGTCCACGTCGAAGACGGCCAGCTTGATGGCCTTGGCGCGTTGCATCAGGTCCTGGGTCATTTACATCACTCCGGCGCGCAGCAGGTCGTGCATGTTCAGGGCGCCGGTCGGGCGATCCTGGTTATCGACCACCACCAGTGCGCTGATCTTGTGGTCTTCCATGATCTTCAGGGCTTCGGCCGCGAGCATTTCGGCGCGGGCGGTCTTGCCGTGAACAGTCATGACTTCGTCGATGAGCGTCTTGTGCACGTCGATGTTGCGATCCAGGCTGCGGCGCAGGTCGCCGTCGGTGAAGACGCCGGCCAGGCGGCCGTCGTGCTCCATGACCACGGTCATGCCCAGGCCCTTGCGCGACATCTCCAGCAAGGCGTCCTTGAGCAGCGTGCCGCGCTGTACCTGGGGCAGTTCGTCACCCGCGTGCATGACGTTCTCGACTTTCAACAGCAGGCGACGGCCCAGGGCGCCACCCGGATGGGAGAACGCGAAATCCTCGGCGGTGAAGCCGCGTGCCTCGAGCAGGGCGATGGCCAGGGCATCACCCAGGACCAATGCAGCGGTGGTGGACGAGGTGGGCGCCAGGTTCAGCGGGCAGGCTTCCTGGGCGACACTGGCGTCGAGGTTGACTTCGGCGGCCTGTGCCAGCGGTGAGTCCGGCTTGCCGGTCAGGCTGATCATCTGGATGCCCAGGCGCTTGATCAGCGGCAGCAGCGTGACGATCTCGGCGGTGCTGCCGGAGTTGGACAGGGCGAGGATGACGTCGTCGCGGGTGATCATGCCCATGTCGCCGTGGCTGGCCTCTGCCGGGTGCACGAAGAACGACGGGGTGCCGGTACTGGCGAGGGTGGCGGCGATCTTGTTGCCGATATGGCCGGACTTGCCCATGCCCACCACGACGACCCGACCCTTGCTGGCCAGGATCAGCTCGCAGGCCTTGACGAAATTGTCGTCGATACGGGCCCGCAGGCCTTCTACGGCCTCGAGTTCCAGGCGCAGGGTGCGCTGGGCGGATTGGATCAGCTCGCTGGATTGGCTCATGTCGAAAAAGCAATGCCTGATGAAAAGGCGCCGATTATAGCGGCAATGTGTGAAACGCTCACCTTCGAGTTGTCGTAGGAAGTTGCAAAATAGCTGTACGGTGCCTGAACGACTCGGGGAAATGGCCTTGGGGACAACTTTGCGCGGTGCTATAGTTCGCCGCTATTCGGCCCGCCAGGGATGCGTGTGCCTTCACGATGAAGGCAGGCGTCCATGTAGACGAGGCTGCATTGCAAGGAGTCTAGATGAGTTCGGATAGCGCCTACGCGGTCGAGTTGAAGGGGGTCACCTTCAAACGCGGTTCGCGTAGCATTTTCAGCAATGTCGACATCCGTATACCCCGCGGCAAGGTCACCGGCATCATGGGACCTTCCGGGTGCGGCAAGACAACCCTGCTGCGCCTGATGGGCGCGCAGCTGCGTCCCTCCAGCGGCGAAGTCTGGGTAGGCGGGCAGAACCTGCCGGCCCTGTCGCGCAGCGACCTGTTCGATGCGCGCAAGCAGATGGGGGTGCTGTTCCAGAGCGGTGCGCTGTTCACCGACCTGGATGTCTTCGAGAACGTGGCCTTCCCGCTGCGGGTGCACACCCAGTTGTCCGACGAGATGATTCGCGACATCGTCCTGATGAAGCTGCAGGCCGTGGGCCTGCGCGGTGCCATCGACCTGATGCCGGACGAGCTGTCAGGCGGCATGAAGCGCCGTGTGGCGCTGGCCCGGGCGATCGCGCTGGACCCGCAGATCCTCATGTACGACGAGCCTTTCGTCGGCCAGGACCCGATCGCGATGGGCGTTCTGGTGCGCCTGATCCGTCTGCTCAACGATGCCCTGGGCATCACCAGCATCGTTGTCTCCCACGACCTCGCCGAAACCGCGAGTATCGCCGACTACCTCTATGTGGTGGGTGATGGGCAGGTATTGGGGCAGGGCACGCCTGACGAACTGATGGGGTCGGACAATCCGCGCATCCGCCAGTTCATGAAGGGCGACCCGGATGGTCCGGTGCCATTTCATTTTCCTGCGCCAGACTACCGCGCCGATCTGCTGGGAGCGCGTTGATGCGCAGAAAATCCTTACTCGAACGCATTCGCCTGTTCGGGCGTGCCGCCATCGACGTGCTGGCCGTGCTCGGGCGCTCGTGCCTGTTCCTTTTTCATGCCCTGGCCGGGCGTGGCGGCATCGGTGGCGGCTTCCAGCTGCTGACCAAGCAGCTCTATTCGGTGGGCGTGCTGTCGCTGGCGATCATCGTGGTGTCCGGCGTGTTCATCGGCATGGTGCTGGCCCTGCAAGGCTATAGCATCCTCACCAAGTACGGTTCCGAGCAGGCTGTCGGGCAGATGGTCGCGCTGACGCTGCTTCGCGAGCTGGGCCCTGTCGTCACGGCGCTGCTGTTCGCCGGGCGTGCGGGTTCGGCACTGACCGCCGAGATCGGCAACATGAAGTCCACCGAGCAGCTCTCCAGCCTGGAGATGATCGGTGTCGACCCGCTCAAGTACATCGTTGCCCCACGCCTGTGGGCCGGCTTCATCTCGCTGCCGCTGCTGGCGCTGATCTTCAGCGTGGTCGGTATCTGGGGTGGATCCTGGGTGGCCGTGGACTGGCTGGGGGTCTACGAAGGCTCTTTCTGGGCCAACATGCAGAACAGCGTTTCTTTCAGCGATGACGTGATCAACGGGCTGATCAAGAGCCTGGTGTTTGCCTTCGTCGTCACCTGGATCGCCGTATTCCAGGGGTATGACTGCGAACCCACTTCAGAGGGGATCAGCCGTGCCACCACCAAGACCGTGGTCTATGCCTCGTTGGCAGTCCTGGGTCTGGACTTTATTCTGACCGCCTTGATGTTTGGAGATTTCTGATGCAAAACCGCACCCTGGAAATCGGTGTCGGCCTGTTCCTCCTGGCCGGGATCCTGGCGCTGCTGCTGCTGGCCCTGCGTGTCAGTGGATTGTCGGCCAGCCCGAGCAGCGATACCTATAAAGTTTATGCGTACTTCGACAATATCGCCGGTTTGACTGTCAGAGCTAAAGTGACCATGGCCGGTGTGACCATCGGCAAGGTCACGGCCATCGATCTGGATCGCGACTCCTACACCGGTCGGGTCACCTTGCAGTTGGACAAGTCGGTCGACAACCTGCCGACCGATTCCACTGCCTCGATCCTGACCGCCGGGTTGCTCGGCGAGAAGTACATCGGCATCAGCGTGGGCGGTGAAGAGCAGGTGCTCAAGGATGGCAGCACCATCCACGACACCCAGTCGGCGCTGGTGCTGGAAGATCTGATTGGCAAGTTCCTGCTCAACTCCGTTGGCAAGGAACCGAAAGAAGCCCAACCAGCTAATTGAGGAGTTTCCATGATTTCGATCCTGCGACGTGGCCTGCTGGTCCTGCTGGCGGCCTTCCCCCTGATGGCCCTGGCGGCGCCGGGCCAGTCCCCGCGCGACGTGGTTCAGGGCACCACCACTGAGCTGCTGTCCGACCTCAAGGCGAACAAGGAACAGTACAAGTCCAACCCCGCAGCCTTCTATGATGCGCTCAACCGCATCCTTGGCCCGGTAGTAGACGCTGACGGCATTTCCAGAAGCATCATGACCGTCAAGTACTCGCGCAAGGCCACGCCCGAGCAGATGCAGCGCTTCCAGGAGAATTTCCGCCGCAGTCTGTTCCAGTTCTACGGCAATGCATTGCTGGAATACGACAACCAGGGCATTACCGTCGATCCCGCCAAGCCGGATGATGGCCAGCGTGCCTCGGTGGGCATGAAGGTGTCCGGCAATAATGGTGCCGTGTATCCGGTCCAGTACACCCTGGAAAACATCGGGGGCGAATGGAAGGTGCGCAATGTCATCGTCAACGGCATCAACATCGGCAAGCTGTTCCGCGATCAGTTCGCCGACGCGATGAACCGTAACGGCAACAACCTCGACAAGACCATCGACGGCTGGGCTGGCGAAGTGGCAAAGGCCAAGGAAGCTGCCGACAGCTCTCCCGAGAAGACTGTCAAATGAGTGAAGCCGACATGACTATGGCCGAGCCGGGTGTCCTGCGCCTGGCCGGTGTGCTGGACTACCGCAGCGGGCCGGCACTGCGCAAGCAGGGTAAGGCGCTGATCGCCGCCAGCCGCGAGCAGCGGCTGGTGCTCGACTGCTCGGCCGTGAGCAAGTCCAGCAGCGTGGGGCTGTCGTTGCTGCTGGCGTTCATGCGTGATGCCCAGGCCGCTGGCAAGGCCTGGGAAGTGCGCGGCATGCCTGCAGACATGCGTGAAATCGCCGAGGTCTACGACCTCGATGAAGTACTGGCGGGCTGATGACCCGTCAACAAGGGAAGGCCCCTCGGTCAGCGCGTCCTCGTATGGGCTTCGCAGGCGAGGGGCTTTTTTGTATCATGGCCGACCCGCGCGCACTGGGCGCCGATTGAGGTTGAGCATGCAGGCCGTAGAAGTTAAGAGCTTCCTTGAAGAAAAACTGCCGGGAACCCGGGTTGAAGTTGAAGGCGAAGGCTGCAACTTCCAGTTGAACGTGATCAGCGACGAGCTGGCTGGCCAGAGCCCGGTCAAGCGTCAGCAGGCGATCTATGCTCACCTGAATCCGTGGATCGCCAACGGCAGCATCCATGCGGTAACCATGAAATTTTTCAGCAGCGCAGCCTGGGCTGAGCGCACCTGAGCCAACGTTGGCGGCGAGATTGAAATGGACAAACTGATTATTACTGGCGGCGCGCGCCTCGACGGCGAGATCCGCATTTCCGGCGCGAAGAACGCTGCCCTGCCGATTTTGTCGGCTACGCTTCTGGCCGATGGCCCGGTCACCGTCGGCAACCTGCCGCACCTGCACGATATCACCACCATGATCGAGCTGTTCGGGCGCATGGGCATCGAGCCTGTGATCGACGAGAAGCTGGCGGTGGAGATCGACCCGCGCACCATCAAGACGCTGGTCGCGCCCTACGAGCTGGTCAAGACCATGCGCGCCTCTATCCTGGTGCTCGGCCCGATGGTCGCCCGCTTCGGTGAGGCCGAAGTCGCCCTGCCAGGTGGCTGCGCCATCGGTTCGCGCCCTGTCGACCTGCACATCCGTGGCCTTGAAGCCATGGGCGCGAAGATCGAAGTTGAAGGCGGCTACATCAAGGCCAAGGCCCCTGAAGGTGGCCTGCGTGGCGCGCACTTCTTCTTCGATACGGTCAGCGTGACCGGTACCGAGAACATCATGATGGCCGCTGCGCTCGCCAAGGGCCGCAGCGTGCTGCAGAACGCCGCGCGCGAACCTGAAGTGGTCGATCTGGCCAACTTCCTGATCGCCATGGGTGCGAAGATCCAGGGCGCCGGCACCGACACCATCACCATCGATGGCGTCGAGCGCCTGCACTCGGCCAGCTACCGTGTGATGCCCGACCGTATCGAGACCGGTACCTACCTCGTGGCTGCTGCTGTCACCGGCGGCCGTGTCAAGGTCAAGGACACCGATCCGACCATCCTCGAAGCCGTCCTCGAGAAACTCAAGGAAGCGGGTGCCGACATCACCACCGGTGAAGACTGGATCGAGCTGGACATGCACGGCAAACGGCCCAAAGCCGTGAACCTGCGTACCGCGCCGTATCCGGCATTCCCGACCGACATGCAGGCACAGTTCATCTCCCTCAATGCCATTGCCGAAGGCACTGGCGCTGTGATCGAGACCATCTTCGAAAACCGCTTCATGCACGTGTACGAGATGCACCGCATGGGCGCGCAGATCCAGGTCGAGGGCAACACCGCCATCGTCACTGGGGTCAACATGCTCAAGGGCGCGCCCGTGATGGCGACTGACCTGCGCGCTTCGGCGAGCCTGGTGCTGTCTGCGCTGGTGGCCGAAGGCGATACCCTGATCGATCGCATCTACCACATCGACCGTGGTTACGAGTGCATCGAGGAAAAACTGCAGATGCTGGGCGCGAAGATCCGTCGCGTACCGGGCTAGTCGCGCTATCTGCCTGTGATCGGCACACGGACGTGCCAGCCGAATCGAACACGGCCAGGTCGATGACCTGGTCGGCTGTAGCCGCTTAAGGACCGACGTTGCAATGTTGACCATCGCGCTTTCAAAAGGCCGTATTCTCGACGATACCCTGCCGCTGCTGGCCGAGGCCGGTATCGTGCCGACCGAGAATCCGGACAAGAGCCGCAAGCTGATCATCCCCACCACGCAGGACGATGTGCGCCTGCTCATCGTGCGTGCCACCGACGTGCCGACCTATGTCGAGCATGGTGCCGCCGACCTGGGTGTGGCCGGCAAGGACGTGTTGATGGAATACGGCGGCCAGGGCCTGTACGAGCCGCTCGACCTGCAGATCGCCAAGTGCAAGTTGATGACCGCTGGTGTCGTCGGCGCACCCGAGCCCAAGGGGCGTCTGCGTGTGGCCACCAAGTTCGTCAACGTAGCCAAGCGCTACTACGCTGAACAAGGCCGCCAGGTCGACATCATCAAGCTCTATGGCTCCATGGAACTGGCCCCCCTGATCAACCTCGCCGACAAGATCATCGACGTGGTGGATACCGGCAACACCCTGCGCGCCAATGGCCTGGAGCCACAGGAGCTGATCGCCACGATCAGTTCGCGCCTGGTGGTGAACAAGGCCTCCATGAAGATGCAGCACGCCCGTATCCAGAGTCTCATCGACACCCTGCGCAAGGCTGTCGAATCGCGACACCGCGGCTGACTTCTGCGCGCGACCTTCGCTGTCGCGCCCGTCTATCCGCGTCATAGCCACTTTTCTCGGGTGCCCGCGCGGATGGACTGGTAGCCTAGGGCGCCTGAGCATTCGCCAATAAAACGAGGCCCTCGTCATGACCGTGTCCACTGCAATTGCCCGTCTCAACGCCGCTGATCCGGATTTCGCGCGACATCTGGATCATCTGCTGAGCTGGGAAAGCGTGTCCGATGACGCGGTCAACCAGCGGGTTCTCGACATCATCAAGGCCGTTCGCGAGCGTGGCGATGCGGCGCTGGTGGAGTTCACCCAGCGTTTCGATGGCGTTGATGCCAAGTCCATCGATGACCTGATCCTTGGTCGCGAGCGCCTGGAACTGGCCCTGACCCGCATTTCCGCAGCCCAGCGCGAGGCGCTGGAAACCGCCGCCAATCGCGTGCGCAGCTACCACGAGCGGCAGAAACAGGACTCCTGGCAGTACACCGAAGCCGATGGCACCGTGCTCGGCCAGAAAGTCACCCCGCTCGATCGCGCAGGGCTGTATGTGCCTGGTGGCAAGGCGTCGTACCCGTCGTCGGTACTGATGAATGCCATCCCCGCCAAGGTCGCCGGTGTCGGCGAGGTGGTCATGGTGGTGCCGACCCCGCGTGGAGAAATCAACGAACTGGTGCTGGCTGCAGCCTGCATCGCCGGTGTCGACCGCGTGTTCACCGTCGGTGGCGCCCAGGCAGTCGCGGCGTTGGCCTATGGCACCGAGAGCGTGCCGCAGGTCGACAAGATCGTCGGTCCCGGCAATATCTACGTAGCCACCGCCAAGCGTCACGTGTTCGGCCAGGTTGGCATCGACATGATCGCCGGGCCGTCGGAAATTCTCGTGGTATGTGATGGCCAGACCGACCCGGATTGGATCGCCATGGACCTGTTCTCCCAGGCTGAGCACGATGAAGACGCCCAGGCAATCCTGGTCAGCCCCGATGCGGCTTTCCTCGACCGCGTGGCGGCCAGCATCGGCAAGCTGCTGCCAACCATGGAGCGCGCCGAGATCATCGAGAAGTCGATCAACGGCCGAGGCGCCCTGATCCAGGTGCGTGACATGCAGCAGGCCATCGAGGTCGCCAACCGCATCGCCCCCGAGCACCTCGAACTGTCGGTCGCCGACCCGCAGGCCTGGTTGCCGCAGATCCGTCATGCCGGCGCGATCTTCATGGGCCGCCACACCAGCGAGGCCCTGGGTGACTACTGCGCAGGTCCCAACCACGTGTTGCCGACCTCCGGCACCGCGCGGTTCTCCTCGCCTCTGGGGGTGTATGACTTCCAGAAGCGTTCGTCGATCATCTTCTGCTCCGAGCAGGGCGCGTCCGAGCTCGGTCACACTGCATCCGTACTGGCCCGCGGCGAGTCGCTGACCGCCCACGCCCGTAGCGCCGAATACCGCATCCTCAACGAGAAGGGGAACTGAACATGAGTCGATTCTGGAGCCCCTTCGTCAAGGACCTGGTGCCTTACGTGCCGGGCGAGCAACCCAAGCTGGCACGCCTGGTCAAGCTCAATACCAACGAAAACCCCTATGGGCCTTCGCCCAAGGCGCTGGAGGCCATGCGTGGCGAGTTGAGCGACAACCTGCGCCTTTACCCCGATCCGAACAGCGACCGGCTCAAGCAGGCCGTGGCTGACTACTACCAGGTCACCCCGCAGCAGGTCTTCGTCGGTAATGGTTCGGACGAAGTGCTGGCGCACATCTTCCACGGCCTGTTCCAGCACGGCGCGCCGCTGCTGTTCCCGGATATCAGCTACAGCTTCTATCCGGTGTATTGCGGCTTGTATGGTATCGACTTCGAGCAGGTAGCGCTGGACGAGCAGTTCCAGATCCGCATCGAGGACTATGAAAAACCAAACGCCGGGATCATCTTCCCCAACCCCAACGCACCGACCGGCTGTCTGTTGCCGCTCGAGGCGATCGAGCAGTTGCTAAAGGCCAATCGCGACTCGGTGGTGGTAGTGGACGAAGCCTACATCGACTTTGGCGGCGAAACCGCCATTGCCCTGGTGGACCGCTACGACAACCTGCTGGTGACCCAGACCCTGTCCAAGTCGCGCTCGCTGGCTGGCCTGCGGGTGGGGCTGGCAGTGGGGCACCCGGACCTGATCGAGGCGCTGGAGCGGATCAAGAACAGCTTCAACTCCTATCCGCTGGATCGCATGGCGATCGTCGGCGCGGCGGTGGCGTTCGAAGATCGCGCTTATTTCGACGAGACCTGCCGCAAGGTCATCGACAGCCGCGAGGCACTGGTCGAGCAGTTGACGGCGCGGGGCTTCGAGGTGTTGCCATCGGCGGCCAACTTCATCTTCGCCCGTCACCCGCAACAGGACGCGGCTGAACTGGCGGCGCGTCTGCGTGAGCAGGGTGTGATCGTGCGGCACTTCAAGCAGGCCCGGATTGCGCAGTTCCTGCGGATCACCGTAGGGACGCCGGAGATGAACCAGGCGTTGATCGATGCGTTGAACGGATAGTTCGCGGCGTCTCTATCGCGGGGCAGGTCGGATCGCTGCATTGCCACTCCGACTTGCCCCGCGATGCTTTTCAGCGCTATTGTCACAAGTTGTAAATTCATCCGATGACTGGACGTTAATATGTCCCTGTTGATCAAGCGCTCCCTGGTGGAGCAAGCCGTGGACCAATTGCGCGAGCGCATCGCCCAGGGCGCATGGGCTGTGGGGCAGCGTCTGCCTACCGAGCCGGAACTGGCCCTGGAGCTGGGCATCAGCCGCAATACCGTGCGTGAGGCCATGCGCGTGCTGGCCTTCAGTGGTCTGGTCGAAGTGCGCCAGGGCGATGGCAGTTACCTGCGCGCCGCCCAAGACCCCTTGCAGGCGGTGCAGGCCATCTCGCGCTGCACGGTCGAGCAGGCTCGCGAGACCCGCTGCATCCTCGAAGCCGAGGCTATCGGCCTCGCCGCCTTGCGGCGTACCGACGATGATCTGCGCGGCTTGCGCGAGGCCCTGGAGCACAGTTGCGGGCACTTCCACGGCGACCTGGACACCTATGTGGCCTGTGACCTGGTGTTCCACCAGCGCCTGGTGGACGCTGCGCACAACCCCGCACTGAGCGAGTTGTACCGCTACTTTTCCAGCGTCGTCGCTGCAGCGGTCCAGCACAACATGAGTGCGCTTCCCCGCAGTCAACGGGTGTTCGATCTGCACGTGCAGATCCTCGACGCCATCGAACAACGCGACCCGGACACGGCCAAGCGCCTGAGCCGGGCCCTCATCGAATCCTGAGCCCGAGTGCCCCATGCCTGAACAACTGACGCCCAACCGTTCCAAGCACGACCCCGAACTCGATGAACTGCTGATCGATGCCGAGGCCGACGACGAACAGGTCCAGCAGCAACCGGTGGTGCTGCGTCGACCTTGGTTGCTGCTGCTGGGGCTGGGGCTGGTCGCGCTGAACCTGCGCCCGGCGCTGTCGAGCATGGCGCCAGTGCTGGGCCAGGTGTCCGAGGGCCTGGGCCTCAATGCGTCCGCTGCAGGTCTGCTGACGACCTTGCCGGTCCTGTGCCTGGGCCTGTTCGCACCGCTGGCGCCGATCCTGGCGCGTCGTTTCGGCAGCGAGCGGGTGATTCTGGGCATCCTCCTGACCCTGGCGCTGGGGATCCTGTTGCGCAGTGCGCTCGGTGCGACCGGTGTGTTCGTCGGCAGCCTGATCGCCGGTGCCAGCATCGGCATCATCGGCGTGCTGCTGCCGGGTATCGTCAAGCGTGACTTCCCGGCTCACGCCGGCACCCTGACGGGCGTCTACACCATGGCCCTGTGCTTCGGTGCAGCGATGGCCGCAGGCAGCACCGTGCCCTTGAGCCGGTACTTCGGCGACAGTTGGGCCATGGGGCTGGGCTTCTGGCTGCTACCGGCGCTGCTGGCGATGCTGGTGTGGTCGCCCCAGGCGCGCAATGGACATGGTGCGCACCAGGTGGCCTATCGGGTACGCGGGCTGTGGCGTGATCGGCTGGCCTGGCAGGTGACCCTGTACATGGGGTTGCAGTCCTCGCTGGCCTACATCGTGTTCGGCTGGCTGCCGTCGATTCTCATCGGTCGTGGGCTGAGCCCCACGGAAGCTGGGCTGGTGCTCTCGGGGTCGGTGCTGGTGCAGTTGATCAGTTCGCTCAGTGCGCCTTGGCTGGCGACCCGCGGCAAGGACCAGCGCCTGGCGATCGTGGTGGTGATGCTGGTCACCCTCGGTGGTCTGTTCGGATGCCTGTATGCGCCGATCTCGGGGCTGTGGGGTTGGGCGATACTGCTGGGGCTGGGGCAAGGCGGTACCTTCGCTCTGGCCCTGACCCTGATCGTGTTGCGCTCGAAGGATTCGCACGTGGCGGCGAACCTTTCGAGCATGGCCCAGGGGGTCGGCTACACGCTGGCTTCGATGGGCCCGTTCGCTGTCGGCCTGGTACATGACCTCACCGGCGGCTGGGCAGCGGTCGGCTGGATTTTCGCGGTACTGGGGCTGGGGGCGATCGTCTTTGGCCTGGGCGCTGGGCGGGCACTGCATGTGCAGGTCGTTAGCGAACGGGTGTGAAGCCGGTACGAGGCTGGATGCATTCATGGCGCAAATGACCATGGCGCGAAGGCGTGGCGCGGATTATCGTGCAGCTCTCGATTCCCAGGACGGACCTGCCCCATGAGCGACGCCAACAGCGCCCTGATCACCCGTTTCTACCAGGCGTTCCAGCGCCTGGACGCCGAGGCCATGGTGGCCTGCTACAGCGATGACATCGTCTTCAGCGATCCGGCCTTCGGTACTTTGCGCGGCCAGGATGTGGGCGATATGTGGCGGATGCTGACCACTCGCGCCAAAGACTTCTCCCTGACCTTCGACAGCGTGCACGCGGACGCACGGGGTGGCAGTGCCCATTGGGTCGCCACTTACCTGTTCAGCCAGACCGGACGCACCGTAGTCAATGATATCCAGGCTCGTTTCGTGTTTCGCGACGGCTTGATCTGCCAGCATGACGACAGCTTCGACCTGTGGCGTTGGTCGCGCCAAGCCCTTGGTACGCCCGGCCTGTTGCTGGGATGGAGTCCCCTGGTCAGAAACAAGGTCCGCCAGCAGGCCAACAAGGGCCTGCGGGCATTTCAGGCGCGCTGAGCGTCTTTTCAGGACGTGGGAACCGCCTGCTCTTTGCTGTGATAGCTGAATGTGGCCTTGTCGTGGGCCTGCAGGGGCATGCGGATGCGAATGATCGGGATGTAGGTGCCGTAGGTCCTGTGCCAGTCCTTCTGGTCGGCCTGTGCCTGCTCGAGCGCCCCCCACATGCCTTCGATATGGAAGAACGACTGGATCGGCAGTCTGTGGGACTGGTCTTCCTCCCAAGCCTGAACGATGACTTCGTTCCAAGGGAATGGCAGTTCGGAGGCGAACATTCGCTGTGCCATCAGACTCTGGTAAAAGGCTTCGGCGCGCTCGCTCTTGCGGGTGTCACGGACATCGAATGCGCATTGGCGTCTGTAGTCCCCGGTGCGGCGGAACTGGTCGATCCAGGCCTGCGCGGTCATGATGCCTTGCTCGTGGCACAGGCGTTCGTTGAAGGTAGTTTCGCTGTTGTTGCCACACCCTTGTTGTTCACGGGTCCAGGTATCGCCATCGGTTGGCCAGGCGCACAGCACTTGATAGCTGATCGACCCTGCCGGGCGCTGCATGCGCGGGTACAGGGTAAAGCCGCTGCGGGCGTCGGCAGCCAGACGCGTGATTGGCAGATCGGCGCGCAGATAGGAGAACGAGACGCCGCCTTTTTCCTTGTTGTTCGGGCTATGATGCCAGGTGTGGTATTTGGGGGAGGGTTTGGTCGCGCGAATCAGTACGCCCGAACAGCCGTGGGCCGGAATGGCCGAGCCCCCGCAGTCAATCAGTGCGGCATCATAGTTTTCCTGCATCTGTGCAGCGGTTCGCTGCCCCAGGGACGCCTGGGCCAAATGTGAGGTCAGCAGCGCAGCTGCGGCCAGGAGCAGCCGGGAAGATTCTTTCAACATGGTAGAGCCCTCGAGATGGATGGGCTCTCCAAACTAATGACACTCAGGATCCCTGTGGTGAGTGAAGAGATTCCCGAACGGGAGGCCAAACCCTGGTACGTCTACCTCGTGCGGGCGGCCAATGGCTCGTTGTATTGCGGCATCAGTGACGATCCGCAGCGACGCTTCCAGAAGCATCGGAAAGGGCAGGGCGCACGTTATTTCAAGACCAGTCCGGCGCAGGCGCTGGTCTATGTCGAGCAGTGGCCGGACAAGGGCGAGGCCTTGCGCCAGGAACGGCTGGTGAAAAAACTGCGCAAGTCGGCAAAGGAGGCGCTGGTCGCCTCCTTTACTGTTGGCGAGGTGTAGCGGGGGCGTGATCAGTCCTTGCGGCGTTTGAGCTGGTCGACCAGTTGGGTCGGCAAGCCTTTGATCACCAGGGTTCCGGCTTCTTCGTCATATTCGATCTTCGAGCCCAGCAGGTGGGCCTCGAAGCTGATCGACAGGCCCTCGGCGCGGCCGGTGAAACGGCGGAACTGGTTGAGGGTGCGTTTGTCCGCGGGGATTTCCGGCGACAGGCCGTAGTCCTTGTTGCGAATATGGTCGAAGAACGCTTTGGGGCGGTCCTCGTCGATCAGGCTCGACAGTTCCTCCAGGGTGATCGGCTCGCCCTGCTTGGTCTGGCTGGTGGCGTAGTCCACCAGGGTCTGGGTCTTCTCGCGCGCAGCCTCTTCGGGGAGGTCTTCGCTTTCGACGAAGTCGCTGAAGGCCTTGAGTAACGTGCGGGTTTCGCCCGGGCCGTCGACACCCTCCTGGCAGCCGATGAAGTCGCGGAAGTAATCCGACACCTTCTTGCCATTCTTGCCCTTGATAAAGGAAATGTACTGCTTCGAGTGCTGATTGTTCTTCCACTCGGACAGGTTGATTCGCGCGGCCAGATGCAGTTGGCCCAGGTCCAGGTGCCGCGACGGGGTGACGTCCAGTTCGGCGTTCACTGCCACGCCTTCGCTGTGGTGCAGCAGGGCGATGACCAGGTATTCGGTCATGCCTTGCTGGTAATGGGCGAACAGCACGTGACCGCCGGTGGACAGGTTCGACTCTTCCATCAGCTTCTGCAGGTGCTCGACCGCGATGCGGCTGAAAGTGGTGAAGTCCTTTTCCCCTTCCTGATACTGCTTGAGCCAGCCGCTGAGCGGATAGGCGCCGGACTCTCCGTGGAAGAAGCCCCAGGCTTTGCCTTGTTTGGCGTTATAGCTGTCGTTGAGGTCGGCCAGGAGGTTCTCGATGGCGTCCGACGCCGCCAGCTCGGTGTCTCGCGCATGGAGCACGGCGGGGCTGCCATCGGGCTTCTTGTCGATCAGGTGAACGATGCAATGACGGATTGGCATGGAATTCTCTGAAAGGGTGGGCGGAGCGAAACCGCGCTGCAAAGTGGCTCAGTTTACCGCAGCGCAGGGGTGATGCAGTGGCCAGATGTTGGCGGAAATGTCAGTTGTTCGTTTTTTGTTCAAAAATCTGCGTTTTTCGGGCAACCCCCCGAAAAACCTGAATAAAATCACGGTCGACAGCGGATATTTCCTGATTCCTGTGTTAGCTTTGCGCCGTCTTGCGCCCCTTGGGGTGGCGCATTGCTGGCAGCTCGCTTGCGTCGTGTCGAACCAAACGCTGATTTTCGTATCTACATACGCGATTGGCGAGGCTCGCCGGACCTTCCGCGCAGCCCGATAACGATGAAGCACGCTGCATACCTCTGATTTGATAGGGAAGGAACACCACCATGGCATTGACCAAAGACCAACTGATTGCCGACATCGCCGAAGCCATCGACGCGCCGAAAACCACCGCGCGCAACGCTCTGGAGCAACTGGGCCAGATCGTCGCCGACCAACTGGAAAACGGCGCTGAAATCACCCTGCCAGGCATCGGCAAGCTGAAAGTCTCCGAGCGTCCTGCCCGTACTGGCCGCAACCCTTCGACTGGCGCTGCCATCGAAATCGCTGCCAAGAAAGTCGTCAAGTTCGTACCGGCCAAGGTCCTGAACGACGCCATCAACAAGTAATTGTCGATGCTTCATTGAAACCGCGCCCGGCTTGTCCGGGCGCGGTTTTTTCATGCCTGTGCCTTGCCCCGCGCGGCATGCCAGGCGCCGCGCATGGCGTCGTCCTGGAAGCTCCAGGCCACCATGCGGCTCTGTTTCTGGCCCTGGCCCATCTCGACGATGCGCTGGGCTTTCACGCCTGCTTTCTTGAGCACCGCTTCGATACCCGGCAGATTGCCGGCCTTGGACACCAGGCTGGTGAACCACAGCACCTGCCCGCCGTACTGCACGCTTTCGTTCACCAGTTGGGTGACGAAGCGGATCTCACCGCCTTCGCACCACAACTCGTTGTTCTGCCCACCGAAGTTCAGCACCGGTAGCTTGCGGCTGGGGTCCTGCTTGCCCAGGTTCTTCCATTTGCGCTGGCTGCCACGGGTGGCCTCCTCGCGCGAACTGTGGAAGGGTGGGTTGCACAGGGTCAGGTCGAAGCGCTCGTCGTCCTGCAGCAGGCCGCTGAGGATGTGCTTGCGGTTGGCCTGCTGGCGCAGGGTGATGGCCTTGGTCAGGCCATTGGCCTGGACGATCGCCTTGGCCGAAGCCAGCGCCGTGGCGTCGATATCCGAGCCGAGGAAGCGCCAGCGGTAGTCGCTATGGCCGAGCAGCGGGTAGATGCAGTTGGCGCCGACGCCGACGTCCAGCGCGCGCACCTGGGCGCCGCGTGGCACTTGCCCGCCGTTGTCTTCGGCCAGCAAGTCGGCCAGCACATGGATGTAGTCGGCCCGCCCAGGGATCGGCGGGCACAGGTAGTCAGCGGGGATGTCCCAGTGCTGGATGCCGTACTGGGCCTTGAGCAAGGCACGGTTGAACACCCGCACGGCCTCGGGGTTGGCGAAATCGATGCTGGGTTTGCCGTGGGGGTTGGTCAGGGTGAAGCGGCCAAGGTCCGGGTGCGCCTTGATCAGCGCGGGGAAGTCGTAGCGGCCCTGGTGGCGGTTGCGCGGGTGCAGGGTGGGTTTATTCTGGGTCATGCTCGTGTCCGGTGTTGCGTGCACTGGCCAGAGGCCGCAGGGCGGCCCATTCGCGGCCAAGGCCGCTCCCACAGGATAGTGGGGCTCCTTGAAGGCAGCCCATTCCTGCGGGAGCGGCCTTGGCCGCGAACGAGGGCGGAGCCCTCGCCGGTCAGTTCAGCAATGTCAGGTTACAGCGCTGCAATCCGCGCATGCTGCTCGGTGAAGTTGGCCAGGGCCTGTTCGGACTCGGCCAACTTCGCGCGTTCCTTCTCGATCACCGCAGGTGGTGCCTTGTCGACGAAGGCGGCGTTGGACAGCTTGCCGCCGACACGCTGGACCTCGCCCTGCAGGCGCTGGATTTCCTTGTTCAGGCGTGCAAGCTCGGCATCCTTGTCGATCAGGCCGGCCATCGGCACCAGCACCTGCAGATCGCCCACCAGTGCGGTGGCCGACAGCGGTGCTTCATCCTGTTCGCCGAGTACGGTGAAGGTCTCGACCTTGGCCAGCTTCTTGAGCAGCGCTTCGTTTTCCTGCAGGCGACGCTGGTCGTCGGCATTGGCGTTCTTCAGGAACAGCGGCAGCGGCTTGCCCGGGCCGATGTTCATCTCGGCGCGGATATTGCGCAGGCCGACCATCAGCTCCTTGAGCCATTCGATGTCGCCTTCGGCGCCAGAATCGATGCGGCTCTCATTGGCCACCGGCCAAGGCTGCAGCATGATGGTCTTGCCCTGGACGCCCGCCAGCGGAGCGATGCGCTGCCAGATCTCTTCGGTGATGAACGGCATGAACGGATGCGCCAGGCGCAGTATCACTTCCAGCACGCGGACCAGGGTGCGGCGGGTGCCGCGGGCGCGTTCGACCGGAGCGTTCTCGTCCCACAGTACCGGCTTGGACAGCTCCAGGTACCAGTCGCAGTACTGGTTCCAGACGAACTCGTACAGTGCCTGGCTGGCCAGGTCGAAGCGGAACTGCTCGAGCTGGCGGGTCACTTCGGCTTCGGTGCGTTGCAGTTGCGAGATGATCCAGCGATCGGCCAGCGACAGCTCGTAGGCCTCGCCGTTCTGGCCGCAGTCCTCGCCCTTGTCCAGCACGTAGCGGGCGGCATTCCAGATCTTGTTGCAGAAGTTGCGGTAGCCTTCGACGCGGCCCATGTCGAACTTGATGTCACGGCCGGTAGAGGCCAGCGAGCAGAAGGTGAAGCGCAGGGCGTCGGTGCCGTAGCTGGCGATACCTTCGGGGAACTCCGCCTTGGTCTGCTTGGCGATCTTCTCGGCAAGCTTGGGCTGCATCATGCCGCTGGTGCGTTTTTCCAGCAGCGCTTCAAGCGTGATGCCGTCGACGATGTCCAGCGGGTCGAGCACGTTGCCCTTGGACTTGGACATTTTCTGGCCTTGGCCATCGCGCACCAGACCATGCACGTAGACGGTCTTGAACGGAACCTGCGGGGTGCCATCCTCGTTCTTGATCAGGTGCATGGTCAGCATGATCATCCGGGCGACCCAGAAGAAGATGATGTCGAAGCCTGTGACCAGTACGTCGGTGGAGTGGAATTTCTTCAGGAACTCGGTCTGCTCCGGCCAGCCGAGGGTGGAGAAGGTCCACAGGCCCGAACTGAACCAGGTGTCGAGCACGTCGTCGTCCTGGCGCAGGACCACATCGTTGCCCAGGCCATGCTTGGTCCGGACTTCTTCCTCGTTGCGGCCGACATAGACCTGGCCGGCCTCGTCGTACCACGCCGGGATGCGGTGGCCCCACCACAGCTGGCGGCTGATGCACCAGTCCTGGATGTCGCGCATCCAGGAGAAGTACATGTTCTCGTACTGTTTCGGCACGAACTGGATGCGACCGTCTTCCACCGCGGCGATTGCAGGCTCGGCCAGTGGCTTGGTGGAGACGTACCATTGGTCGGTCAGCCACGGCTCGATGACGGTACCCGAGCGGTCGCCCTTCGGCACTTTCAGGGCGTGGTCATCGACGCTGACCAGCAGGCCCTGGGCGTCCAGGTCGGCAACCATTTGCTTGCGCGCCACGAAGCGGTCGAGGCCGGCGTACTGGGCAGGCAGCGAGGTGTCGAGGTTTTCGTTGACGCTGCCGTCGAGGTTGAAGGCCTGGACCGCGGCGAGCACGGTGGCGTTCTTGTCGAAGATGTTCAGCAGCGGCAGGTTGTGGCGCTTGCCGACTTCATAGTCGTTGAAGTCGTGGGCCGGGGTGATCTTCACGCAGCCGGTGCCGAATTCTGGATCGCAGTAGTCGTCGGCGATGATCGGGATGCGGCGTCCGACCAGCGGCAGTTCGACGAACTTGCCGATCAGCGCCTGATAGCGCTCGTCGGTCGGGTTGACGGCAACGGCGACGTCACCGAGCAGGGTTTCCGGACGGGTGGTGGCGACGACCAGGTGGTCCTTGCCTTCGGCCGTGGTGGCGCCATCGGCCAGCGGGTAGCGCAGGTTCCACAGGTGGCCTTTCTCGTCGTGGTTTTCCACTTCGAGGTCGGAAATCGCGGTGTGCAGCTTGGTGTCCCAGTTGACCAGGCGCTTGCCGCGGTAGATCAGGCCGTCCTCGTGCAGGCGCACGAAGGCTTCCTTGACTGCCTCGGACAGGCCGTCATCCATGGTGAAGCGTTCGCGGCTCCAGTCGACCGACGAACCCAGGCGACGGATCTGGCGGCTGATGTTGCCACCGGATTGATCCTTCCACTCCCAGACCTTCTCCAGGAACTTTTCGCGGCCCAGGTCGTGACGGTTCTGGCCTTTCGCCTCGAGCTGGCGTTCTACCAGCATCTGCGTGGCGATGCCGGCGTGGTCGGTGCCAGGCTGCCACAGGGTGTCGCGCCCCTGCATGCGGCGGAAGCGGATCAGGGCGTCCATGATCGCGTTGTTGAACCCATGACCCATGTGCAGGCTGCCGGTCACGTTCGGCGGTGGGATCATGATGGTGTAGGACTCGCCTGCACCTTGCGGGGCGAAATAGTTCTCGGACTCCCAGGTGTTGTACCAGGAAGTTTCGATGGCGTGCGGCTGGTAGGTCTTATCCATGCGCGGGGGGACCCTTAGGCATTAATTCGGGAAAGCCGAGAAGTATACAACGGGCAAGGCGAAGGGGACATGGTGTCGTTAAGTTGCCGACGATGGCGTGCATTTCGCGGGCTTGCCCGCGAAAAGGACGCCGTAAAAGGCGAGTGTTACTCGGAACGCTTGATCAACCGTTCCATCCGCGCTTCAAGGCGACGCTTGACCTCGGTCTCGATGTGCGGAACGAAGTCGTTGATCACGTCCTGCATGATCGATTGCGCCGCAGCGCGCAGTTCGGTGTCCAGGTGCAGCAGGGTGTCCTGGCGGCGAGTCTGGGCATCCTCTATAGGTGCGCTGGCCGCGGACGGTTCGACGGCGCTTGGCGCTTTGCCGACCGGCTCATCGAGCAGCAGGGGAATCTGTTCGACCGTTTCGGTCAGCAGCGGCGGCTGCAGGTCGGCGTCGCCAAGCAGTTGGCGGATCGACTCGAGATCATCGAGCAGGTGGGCGGATTGGGTCAGTGAAGAGGGTTTGTCCATCGTCGTCAAAGTCGCTGTAAGCGGTGGTCTTGCAGAGCATAGCCCTGTTCGCGGTAGAAACGGAACCGCTCGCGGGCCAACTGGCGTATGGACGCCTCCTCGACAACGATCTCGGCGACCCGCTCGAACTGGCCGACGAACCCCGGCACATCGCCGCCCAGGTTGATCAGCAGGTCGCGGTGCTCGCCAGCCGTGCCACCAAGGCCCAGCGCGACACTGGCATCGGCATGTTGCTCGGCCAGGTCGTGCGGCACGAAGGCCTCGCCCTTGAAGCACCACAGGCGTTCGTCCAGTGCGTTTCGCTGTTCGTCGTCCTGGCAGTGCAGGTAGACCCGGTGGCCGAGGCGCCAGGCCTTTTCGCACAGCTTGCAGGCGAAATCCAGGCGTGCGGCGAGGGAGTCGGTGGGGAGGATGTAGAAGTCGACTTTGCCCATGGTCAGGTACGTTGAGCTGGAAGGTGGGTGTCCGTGACGGCCCTATCGCGGGGCGAGCCCGCTCCCACAGGTTCGCTGCAGTGCTGAAGCTGTGGGAGCGCGCTTGCCCGCGATAGGGTCGCCATGGTCTTACGTCATCAGATGCCCGCGCGGTCCAGCAGGTACTGGGTCAGCAGCGGAACCGGGCGGCCGGTGGCGCCCTTGTCCTTGCCACCGCTGACCCATGCGGTACCGGCGATGTCCAGGTGGGCCCAGCTGTAGTTCTTGGTGAAGCGCGACAGGAAGCAGCCCGCGGTGATGGTGCCGGCCTTGGGGCCGCCGATGTTGGCGATGTCGGCGAACGGGCTGTCCAGTTGTTCCTGGTACTCGTCGAACAGCGGCAGTTGCCAGGCGCGGTCGTCGGCGCGCTTGCCGGCGTCGAGCAACTGGCCGACCAGGTCGTCGTTGTTGCCCATCAGGCCCGAGGTGTGGCTGCCAAGGGCAACGATGCAAGCGCCGGTGAGGGTGGCGATGTCGATCACCGCCTGCGGTTTGAAGCGCTCGGCGTAGGTCAGCGTATCGCACAGCACCAGACGGCCTTCGGCGTCGGTGTTGAGGATCTCGACGGTCTGGCCGCTCATGGTGGTGACGATGTCGCCCGGGCGAGTCGCGCCGCCGCTGGGCATGTTTTCGGCGCACGCCAGCAGGCACACCAGGTTGATCGGCAACTGCAGTTCGAGCACCGCGCGCAGGGTGCCGAACACGCTGGCGGCACCGCCCATGTCGTACTTCATCTCATCCATGCCGGCGCCGGGCTTGAGGCTGATGCCGCCGGTGTCGAAGGTGATGCCCTTGCCGACCAGCACGAACGGCTTGTCGGTCTTCTTGGCACCTTGGTACTGCATGACGATCAGCCGTGGCGGCTGGTCGCTGCCCTGGCCAACGGCATAGAACGCGCCCATGCCCAGGTCCTTGATCTTCTTCTCGTCGAGTACTTCGACCTTCAGGCCCTTGTGCGCCTTGCCCAGTTCCTTGGCCTGCTCGGCGAGGAAGCTCGGGTGGCAGATGTTCGGCGGCAGATTGCCCAGGTCGCGGGTCAGGCTCATGCCGGTGGTGATCGCGGTAGCATGCTTGACCGCGCGCTCGACTTCAGCCTGGCCGGCCTTGTCGGCGAGCAGGGTGACTTTCTTCAGGGCGCGCGGTTCGGCCTTCTGGCTCTTGAAACGGTCGAACACATAGGCGCCGTCGAGCAGGGTTTCGGCCAGCAGGCGATATTTGCCGTAATGACCGTCGCGGTTGGCCACGGCGATGTCGTCCAGGGCCAGCACGGCGTCACCGCCTGCCAGGTTGCGCAGCACGCCGGCAACGCTGGCGATCAGCTTGCGCCAGGCTCGATCGCCCAGCGCTTCATCCTTGCCGCTGCCAACCAGCAGTACGCGCTCGGCCTTGAGGCCCGGCAGGCTCTGCAGCAGCAGGGTCTGGCCCGGCTTGCCGGCCAGGTCGCCGCGCTTGAGGATGGCGCTGATGGCGCCATCGGTCGCCTGATCAACGGCCTTGGCCACGTTGCCAAGCTTGCGGCCTTCACCGACTGGCACGACCAGGGTGGCGGTTTTCACGGATGCTGCGGCTACGGTCTTTACAACCAGTTCCATGTCAGGTTCCCCGAATGATCTCTGTTGTTGGCCACTGCCGCACACGGGGTACGACAGGCCTGGCCGCGTGCTTGCGTGCCAGTTGAAAAGCAGCCAGTTTGAGCCTGCCGCCGCCTCGCTGACAACCCCGGTCTATGCTTTTGCGGGCCTGTGTCTGCTTCAATGATGGGGCTTTGCCGCATTTTTGCGGGCATGACATCCACTGTCATGCGCCGCCAAGTGACAGGCGCGCCCAATCACAGGATAATGCGCGCACTTTTACATGGAGGTTCGCTTGAGGCGAACCGGCATAGGTCTTGGCTGTACTCAGTCATTGTCTGGCAATCCGCCCCTGACAACCCAGGAGTGTCTGGTTTGATCGTCTTTCGTTATCTGTCCCGCGAGGTCCTGGTGACCTTGAGCGCCGTCAGCGCTGTACTGTTGGTGATCATCATGAGCGGGCGCTTCATCAAATACCTGGCCCAGGCGGCCCAGGGTGCGCTCGATCCGGGCGTGCTGTTCCTGATCATGGGCTTCCGCCTGCCGGGCTTCCTGCAGCTGATCCTGCCGCTGGGCCTGTTCCTCGGTATTCTGCTGGCCTATGGACGCCTGTATCTCGAAAGCGAGATGACCGTGCTTTCGGCCACCGGCATGAGCCAGCAGCGACTGCTGACGCTGACGCTGGCGCCGGCTGCGTTGGTCGCGTTGGTGGTGGCCTGGCTGAGCCTGAGCCTGGCCCCCCAGGGCGTGTCCCAGGTGCAGAAGATCATCGCTCAGCAGGATGCCCTGACCGAGTTCGACACCCTTGTGCCGGGGCGTTTCCAGACCCTGCGTGACGGCAGCCGTGTCACCTACACCGAGCGGATGTCCGACGATCGCGTCAATCTGGGCGGGGTGTTCATTTCCGAGAAACGCTTCAACCAGGACAAGACCAAGGACCGTGCACCGTCGGTACTGGTGGCAGAAAAAGGCCACCAGGAAGTGCAGCCTGATGGCAACCGCTACCTGATCCTGGAAAACGGTTACCGTTACGACGGCAACCCTGGCCAGGCCGACTATCGGGCGATCAAGTACGACACCTACGGTGTGCTGCTGCCCAAGCCTGAGGTCAGCGAGGAGGTCACCGAGCGTGAAGCCATCCCGACCACCGACCTGTTCGGGCATGATGGCCTGCGTGAGCGCGCCGAACTGCAATGGCGCCTGTCGCTGCCGTTGCTGGTATTCATCGTGACCCTGCTGGCGGTGCCGCTGTCCAAGGTCAACCCGCGCCAGGGCCGCTTCCTCAAGTTGCTGCCGGCGATCCTCCTGTACATGGCCTACCTGACGATGCTGATTTCCGTTCGCGGCGCCCTCGAGAAGGGCAAGTTGCCGATCTCTCTGGGCATCTGGTGGGTGCACGCGTTGTTCCTGCTCATCGGCCTGGCGCTGATGTACTGGGAGCCGCTGCGCCTGAAGATGGCCGCGCGCCGAGCGGGGGTGGCCCATGGTTAAGATCGACCGGTATATCGGCCAGAGCGTACTGCTGGCCATTCTGGCCGTGCTGGGGATCATCCTCGGCCTGGCTTCGCTGTTCGCCTTCATCGACGAGATGGGCGACCTGAGCGATACCTATACACTGCTCGACGCCAGCAGCTACGTGCTGCTTACCGCGCCGCGTCGGCTGTATGACATGCTGCCGATGGCTGCGCTGATCGGCTGCCTGATCGGCCTGGGCAGCCTGGCCAGCAGCAGCGAGCTGACCATCATGCGTGCTGCGGGCGTGTCCATCGGTCGTATCGTCTGGGCAGTGATGAAGCCGATGCTGGTGCTGATGCTGGTCGGTCTGCTGATTGGCGAATACGTCGCCCCGGTCACCGAGAACAAGGCCCAGGCCGAGCGCTCGCTGGCCCAGGGCGGTGGTGAGGCGCAAAGCTCCAAGCGCGGCATGTGGCACCGCCAGGGCGAAGAGTTCGTGCACATCAACTCGGTACAGCCCAACGGCTTGCTGCTCGGGGTGACCCGCTACCGTTTCGACGAGCAACGCAAGATCGTCGCTTCCAGCTTCGCCCGCCGCGCGCTGTACCAGGATCAGCGCTGGGTGCTGCACGACGTCAGCACCACGTTCTTCCGTGGCGACCACACCGAAGTGGTGCAGGCACCGGAAGAAATCTGGGACGTGTCGGTGACGCCGGAATTGCTCAATACCGTGGTGCTGCCACCCGAGTCGTTGTCGATCACCGGGTTGTGGGAATACATCCACTACCTGGCCGACCAGGGCCTGAACAACGCCCGTTACTGGCTGGCGTTCTGGACCAAGATCCTGCAACCGGCGGTGACCGCTGCACTGGTCCTGATGGCGATTTCCTTCATCTTCGGCCCGCTGCGCTCGGTGACCCTGGGTCAGCGCGTGTTTACCGGCGTGCTGGTGGGCTTCGTGTTCCGCATCGCCCAGGACCTGCTGGGGCCGTCGAGCCAGGTGTTCGGTTTCCCGCCGCTGTTGGCGGTGGTGATTCCGGCCGGGATCTGTGCGCTGGCCGGTGTGTGGTTGTTGCGTCGGGCAGGGTGATGAGCCAGGCGTGAATGAGAAAGCCGACCCCAGGGTCGGCTTTTTTGTGGCTCGAAGTTGGCTTTATCGCAGCCCAGGGTCATTTCTTCTGCTTCGGAATCCGCACCAACTGGGTTTCCGAGTAGATGTCATGCCAGCTGCGCTTGCGCTTGTCGATCAACGACCAGATGAACCCCAGCCCCAGGCACAACCACGACGCGATCGACACCACGAAGCGCAACAGCGCCTGCCACAAACTGATCGCGCTGCCGTCGGCATTCTGTACACGCACGCCCCACACTTGCATGCCCAGGGTCTGGCCGCCGTGGGTCCAGAATTTGGCGAAGAAGCCGAACAGGGCAAACAACAGGACGGTGGACAACAGCGGATCGCCATCGAGCGCCCCGGCGTCGGTCAGCTCACGCATGCGGGCCTCGCCGATGATCGACATCTGCACCAACTTGTAGACACCTGCCGTGACGATCAGCAGGGCGGTGCACAGTAGGAAGTCATAGAACATTGCCGCCAGACGGCGCCCCAGGCCTGCGGGCGGGAAATCGCCCTGGGGGGTGAGAGAACGCTTGGACATGCAGGAGGGCTCCGGGTGGAAAGTCCTCATTCTATGAAATTGCGGGCACAAAAAAGCCCCTGCGCGTCAACGCAGGGGCTTTTTCACAGAAATCAGCCTTCTGCTTGTACTTCGTCAGCCTGCATGCCTTTCTGGCCCTGCACTGCAACGAAGGTGACTTTCTGGCCTTCTTTCAGGCTCTTGAAGCCGTTGCCTTGGATGGCGCGGAAGTGAACGAACAGATCCGGACCGCTCTCTGGGGTGATGAAGCCGTAACCTTTCTCGTCATTGAACCACTTGACGGTACCGTTCTGACGCTCAGCCATTTTCTTATTTCCTATGAATCTTTAGATAGTGATTTCAGTTTCTTTCGCATCACAGAGCGAAAGAGTACTGGGCTGGGTTGCAGGAAAGTAAGAGACGTCGAACGGGTTGTAGCAAATTGCGGCTACTGGCCCAGGTCACGAACTGTTGCGACCCATGCAAACACAGTGAGACGACTCTACGCCAACTCCAGCGACAAAAACAAGCCCCGTTCGGTGCACGGATCAAGGCTTTTGCCGATTACCGACAAAATTGTCGGAAACGGCATGGCGCCTGGCCTGGCGCCATGTTCAAAAGTTATTGCGCAGGTTCGTAAACGAATAAGCGCAGTGTTGTGAGATCGCTTTCAACCTCGGTAGTAACGTTGCGCCACGAAAGGCATTTTGCTGACTTTCAAGGCAACTTGTTTGCCGCGCACGACCGCAAACAATGGCGTTTCCAGTGCGGCATGTTCGTTATCGACATACCCCATTGCAACCGGTGCGCCCAAGGTTGGGCCGAAGCCACCGCTGCAGACCTTGCCGACCGCCTTGCCGTTCGCATCGACGATCTCGGCCCCTTCGCGGACCGGTGTGCGCTCCTGTGGCAGCAGGCCGACGCGCTTGCGTGCCACGCCTTGTTGCTGTTGCGCGAACACCGATTCGGCCCCCGGGAAACCACCGGGACGAGCACCGTCGGTGCGACGAACCTTGGAGATTGCCCACAACAGGCTGGCCTCGATCGGCGTGGTCTGGGTGTCCATGTCGTGGCCGTACAGGCACAGGCCGGCTTCCAGGCGCAGCGAGTCGCGTGCACCCAGGCCGATCGGCTGCACTTCAGGCTCGCTCAGCAGGCGTCGGGCCAGGGCTTGGGCGGCAGTGGCGGGAACCGAGATTTCGTAGCCGTCCTCGCCGGTGTAGCCCGAGCGGCTGACGAAGCAGTCCTCGCCCAACAGCTGCACCGGGCGGAACTGCATGAAGGTCATGCCGGCCACTTCCGGCGCCAGGCGCTCCAGCACCTTGACGGCGGCTGGGCCCTGCAAGGCGAGCAGGGCACGCTCCTCGAACAGGGGCTGGATCTCGCAGCGCTGGCCGATGTGTTTCTGCAAGTGAGCCAGGTCCTGATCCTTGCAGGCGGCATTGACCACCAGGAACAGCGTGTCATCGCCCAGGTTGGCCACCATCAGGTCGTCGAGGATGCCACCTTGCTCATTGGTGAACATGGCGTAGCGCTGCATGCCCACCGGCAGGCCGATGATGTCTACCGGCACCAGGCTTTCCAAGGCCTTGGCCGCGTCGCTGCCACGCAACACGATCTGGCCCATGTGCGACACATCGAACAGGCCGGCCTGCTCGCGGGTGTGCAGGTGCTCCTTGAGCACGCCCAATGGGTACTGCACCGGCATGTCGAAGCCTGCGAACGGCACCATGCGCGCGCCCAGTTCCAGGTGAAGGGCGTGGAGCGGGGTCTTGAGCAACGTTTCGGACATCGGTAACTCCTTGGTTTTTGTTCGGGTCAACATTCGATGATGTTGACGGCCAGACCGCCGCGGGCGGTCTCCTTGTATTTGCTTTTCATGTCGGCGCCGGTCTGGCGCATGGTGCGAATGACCTTGTCGAGCGAGACGAAGTGCTGCCCGTCGCCGCGCAAGGCCATGCGCACGGCGTTGATCGCCTTGACCGAGCCCATGGCGTTGCGTTCGATGCAGGGCACCTGGACCAGCCCACCGATGGGGTCGCAGGTCAGGCCCAGGTTGTGTTCCATGCCGATTTCGGCGGCGTTCTCCACCTGCTGCGGGGTGCCGCCCATGACTTCGCAGAGGGCGCCTGCCGCCATCGAGCAGGCCACCCCCACTTCGCCCTGGCAGCCGACCTCGGCGCCGGAAATCGAGGCGTTCTCCTTATAGAGGATGCCGATGGCGGCTGCGGTGAGCAGAAAACGCACCACGCCGTCTTCGCTGGCGCCGGGAACGAACCGCATGTAGTAGTGCAGCACCGCGGGGACGATACCCGCCGCGCCGTTGGTCGGTGCGGTGACGACGCGTCCGCCATAGGCGTTCTCTTCGTTGACCGCCAAGGCGTAGAGGTTGACCCAGTCGAGTACCGACAGCGCATCGCGCAGACTGGCTTCGGGGTGTCGGCTGAGCTGGCGGTACAAAGCAGGGGCGCGGCGCTTGACCTTGAGGCCACCCGGCAGAATGCCCTCGTGGCGACAGCCCGCTTCGACGCAATCCTGCATGACCTGCCAGATGCGCAGCAGGCCTGCACGGGTTTCATGTTCGGGTCGCCAGGCGGCTTCGTTGGCCAGCATCACCTGGCTGAACGACAGGTGCTGCGCGACGCAATGGCCGAGCAGTTGCTTTGCCGTCGTGAAGGGGTAGGGCAGGGCGGTGTTGTCTTCGACGATACGGTCCTGGCCGGCTGCATCCTGGTCGACGACGAAACCGCCGCCCACCGAGTAGTACTCGCGGCTGCGGATCTGCAGGCCGGCGGCATCGAAAGCACGGAAGATCATGCCGTTGGGGTGGTAGTCCAGTGGCTTGCGGATCATCGCCAGGTGCTGCTTCTCGACGAAGTCGATCCTGTGTTCGCCAAGCAGGTGCAGGTGACCGCTGGCGCGGATCGCCTGCAGGCGCTCGGGGATGGATTCGGTGTCGACGGTGTCGGGGTGTTCACCCTCGAGCCCCAGGAGCACAGCCTTGTCGCTGCCGTGACCCTTGCCGGTGGCACCGAGCGAGCCGTAGAGCTCGGCCTTGACGCTGGCCGTGCTGGCCAGCAGGCCATCGCGCCGCAGCCCCTCGGCGAAGCGCGCGGCGGCGCGCATCGGGCCGACCGTGTGCGAACTGGAGGGGCCGATGCCGATCTTGAACAGGTCGAAGACGCTCAAAGACATGGTGACCTCCTGCCAGGTTGGTTGGGCAGATGCTGAACCCTGTGGGAGCGGGCTTGCCCGGTCCCACAGAGGAACACACCTCTATCAGAGGGCGGGCCGAGGGCTATCAGACGTCCTGATAGCTCTCGATCGACGGGCAGGCGCAGACCAGGTTGCGATCGCCGTACACGTTGTCGACCCGTCCGACCGGTGGCCAGTACTTGCCTTCCACCAGGCTCGGCAGCGGATACACCGCCTGCTCGCGGCTGTAGCCGTGGGACCATTCGCCAACCAGCTCCGCCGCCGTGTGCGGGGCGTTCTTCAGCGGGTTGTCGTCCTTGTCCAGGCTGCCGTTCTCCACGGCGCGAATCTCTTCGCGGATCTGGATCATCGCATCGCAGAAACGGTCCAGCTCTTCCTTGGACTCGCTTTCGGTCGGTTCGATCATCAGCGTGCCCGCCACCGGGAAGGACATGGTCGGGGCATGGAAGCCGAAGTCGATCAAACGCTTGGCCACGTCATCCACGCTGATGCCGCTGGTGTCCTTGAGCGGACGCAGGTCGAGGATGCATTCGTGGGCAACCAGACCGTTGCCGCCGGTGTACAGCACAGGATAGTGCTCTTCCAGGCGACGGGCGATGTAGTTGGCGTTGAGGATCGCCATCTGCGATGCGCGCTTGAGGCCTGCGCCACCCATCATGCGAATGTACATCCAGGTGATCGGCAGGATGCTGGCGCTGCCGAACGGTGCAGCGCAAACCGCACCGGCAGTGTTTTCCAGGGTGGCATGGCCGGGCAGGAACGGCGCCAGGTGCGACTTGACGCCGATTGGGCCGACGCCCGGGCCGCCACCGCCGTGGGGGATGCAGAAGGTCTTGTGCAGGTTGAGGTGCGACACATCGCCACCGAACTTGCCCGGCGCACACAGGCCGACCATGGCGTTCATGTTGGCGCCGTCGATGTACACCTGGCCGCCGTTGTCGTGAATGATCGCGCAGATCTCGCCGATCGCCTCCTCGAACACACCATGGGTCGAGGGGTAGGTGATCATGATGGCTGCCAGGCGCTCGCGGTGCTCGAGGGCCTTGGCGCGCAGGTCGTCGATGTCGACGTTGCCCCGGGCGTCGCAGGCGGTGACCACCACGCGCATGCCGGCCATGTGTGCGGTGGCCGGGTTGGTGCCGTGGGC
This sequence comes from Pseudomonas sp. RW3S2, assembly GCF_014268955.1. Taxonomy (NCBI): domain Bacteria; kingdom Pseudomonadati; phylum Pseudomonadota; class Gammaproteobacteria; order Pseudomonadales; family Pseudomonadaceae; genus Pseudomonas; species Pseudomonas sp. RW3S2. The sequence continues at coordinate 140,111 of NZ_JABWRM010000015.1, forward strand.
CGACGAGGGGATCAGGCAGATGTCGCGGTGGCTATCGCCGCGGCTGCGGTGATAGGCGCGGATCGCCAGCAGGCCCGCGTATTCGCCTTGGGAGCCGGCATTGGGCTGCAGCGACACGGCATCGTAGCCGGTGGCGGCGCAGAGCATGGCTTCAAGCTCGGTGGTCATCTGCAGGTAGCCCTGGCTCTGGGCGGCCGGGGCGAAGGGGTGCAGGTTGCCGAACTCGGCCCAGGTGACCGGAATCATTTCGCTGGCAGCGTTGAGCTTCATGGTGCACGAGCCCAGCGGGATCATGCTGCGGTCCAGCGCCAGGTCCTTGTCGGCCAGGCGGCGCAGGTAGCGCATCAGTTCGGTTTCGCTGTGGTAGCGGTTGAACACCGGGTGCTCGAGGATCGCTGATTGGCGCACCAGCGCAGCCGGCAGGCGCGGGCTGTGGTTGGCGGCGAGGGCGGCGAAGTCCGGCAGCGCCTGGCCATCGGCGAACAACGCCCAGAGCGCCTCGACATCGGCCTGGCAGGTGGTTTCGTCCAGCGAAAGGCCAAGGTGCGTGGCGTCGACCTGGCGCAGGTTGAAGCCCTTGGTACGGGCTTGCTCATGAAGGCTGGTGGTATCGGTGCCAGTGGCCAGGGTCAGGGTGTCGAAGAACTCGCCAGTGATGACCTGAACGCCGAGCGACTTCAGGCCGCTGGCGAGGATGGCCGTGAGCGCGTGGGTGCGTTCGGCGATGCGCTTGAGACCGGCCGGGCCGTGGTAGACGGCGTACATGCTGGCGATATTGGCCAGCAGTACCTGGGCGGTGCAGATGTTGCTGGTGGCTTTCTCGCGGCGGATATGCTGCTCGCGGGTCTGCATGGCCAGGCGCAGGGCGGTCTTGCCGAAGCGGTCGATCGAGACACCGACCAGGCGGCCTGGCATGTCACGCTTGAAGGCATCGCGGGTGGCGAAGTAGGCCGCGTGCGGGCCGCCGAAGCCCAGCGGTACGCCGAAGCGCTGGGCGCTGCCGATGGCCACGTCGGCGTCGAATTCGCCCGGCGGGGTCAGCAGGGTCAGGGCCAGCAGGTCGGCGGCCACGGCCACCAGGGCACCGGCGCCGTGCAGGCGCTGGACCAGCTCGCGGTAGTCGAACACATCACCGTTGCTTGCCGGGTATTGCAGCAGGGCACCGAAGAAGGCGCTGACATCGCCCAGTTCACGCTCGTCACCCACTACCACTTCGATGCCCAGCGGCTCGGCGCGGGTACGCAGCACGTCGAGGGTCTGCGGGTGGCAGTGCACGGAAGCGAAGAAGGCATGGCTGCCCTTGTTCTTCGACAGGCGTTTGCAGAAGGTCATCGCCTCGGCGGCGGCGGTTGCTTCGTCGAGCAGCGAAGCGTTGGCGATCGGCAGGCCGGTGAGGTCGCTGATCAGGGTCTGGAAGTTCAGCAGTGCTTCCAGGCGACCCTGGGAGATTTCTGGCTGGTAGGGGGTGTAGGCGGTGTACCAGGCAGGGTTTTCCAGGAGGTTGCGCAGGATCGGTGCTGGGGTGTGGGTGTTGTAGTAGCCCTGGCCAATGAAGCTCTTGAACAGCTGGTTCTTGCCGGCGATCGCCTTGAGGGCGGCGAGGGCATCGGCCTCGCTCTGACCGTCGGCGTTACCGAGCACGCTGGTGCCCTTGATGCTGTCGGGAATGACGGCGGCGGTCATGGCGTCGAGAGAGTCGAAGCCCAGGGTGGTCAGCATGGCCTGTTCGTCGGTGCTGCGCGGACCGATGTGACGGGCGATGAATTCGTTGGCGGTGCCGAGGTTGATGGTCATGGTCGTGGTCCTCAGGCGTCGTCGTTGGCTTTGAGCAGGCGGTCGTAGGCATCCTGGTCGAGCAGGGCGGTCACCTCGCTCATGTCTGCAGGAACGAAGCGGAAAAACCAGCCTTCGCCCAGCGGGTCTTCGTTGACCTGCTCGGGGCTGTCGTTGAGGCCTTCGTTGACCGCGACCACTTCACCGTTCAGCGGCATGTATACGCCGCTGGCAGCCTTGACCGATTCGACGGTGGAGGCTTCGGCGCCTTTTTCATAGTGCTGCAGTTCCGGCAGTTGCACGAAGACCACATCGCCAAGGGCGTTCTGCGCATAGGCGGTGATGCCTACGGTGACGCTGCCGTCAGCTTCGACGCGCAGCCATTCGTGATCTTCGGTGAAACGCAACTCGCTCATGGGAAATCCTCGGGAAGCAGGGGGCGTTGGGCGCGGTCGGTCCGCGCTCTTGAGATTGGATTTCCCTAAGCAATAATGCGGCCATTTATTTAAATCACTATAAAATCAATGACTTATTTATTTATTGGCGAACGCTTGCCACATCTTTGGAATGAAAACGCTACAGTGCGGGCTTAGAAGAAAAGGCTCGAGCGATCAAACCCTTGGAGATGGGGATGCAAGATGCCTTGTATCGAAATGATTACGGTGTATCGATATCGATACAAGGCGGCAGGCAGGTTATAGCGGGGTAAAGAAGGGCAACGCCAGGTACAGCTTGATCACGATGACATTGACGATGTCGATGAAGAACGCCCCCACCATGGGTACGACGAGAAAGGCGATCTGCGATGCACCGTAGCGCTGGGTCACCGCTTGCATGTTGGCGATGGCGGTGGGTGTGGCGCCGAGTCCGAATCCGCAATGCCCGGCTGCCAGCACCGCCGCATCATAATTGCGCCCCATGACCCTGAAGGTGACGAAGATCGCGAACAGTGCCATGACCAGTGTCTGTGCACCCAACAGGATCAGGAAGGGCAGTGCCAGGGCGGCCAGGTCCCAGAGTTTCAGGGACATCAACGCCAAGGCCAGGAACAGCGACAGTGCGACATTGCCCAGTACCGAAATCTCGCGTTCGAACACCTGGTACCCACCCCCGGCGGACAGTCCGTTCCTCAGCACGACACCCACGAACAGCACGCAGACGAAGGTCGGAAGTTCGAACGCGGTGCCGCGCAACAGGCTGTTCAACAGGGTGCCTGCCAACAGGCTGACCGAGATCAGCGCCAGGCTTTCGATCATCGAGAAAGGGGTGATCAGGCGTTCCTTGTTGGGCTGTTCGAAGCCTTTCGGTATGCGAGGTGTTTCCGGTTCGAGGCCGGGGGCCTGGACGCGGCTGACCAGCAACCGGGCTACAGGACCACCGATCAGTCCGCCCAGCACCAGGCCGAAGGTGGCCGAAGCCAACGCCAGTTCGCTGGCCGAGGGTAGTCCGTACTGGGTGCTGAAGGTCGAGCCCCAGGCGGCCCCTGTACCGTGGCCGCCCGAGAGCGAGATCGAGCCTGCCAGCAGCCCCATGAGTGGGTCGAGGCCCAGCAGTTTTGCCAGGCTGATACCGATGGCGTTCTGCACGATCAGAAACCCGGTAACGACCAGTAGGAAGAGTCCGACAGTTCGTCCGCCTTTTTTCAGGCTGCCGAGGTCGGCGCTCAGACCGATGGTAGCGAAGAAGGCCAGCATCAGTGGGGCTTGCAGGGAGGTGTCGAACTGGATGTGTATGTCCAGGGCCCGGAGTGACAGCAACAGCACGGCAACGACCAGGCCGCCTGCGACGGGTTCGGGGATGTTGTAGGTACGCAGGACGTTGACGTGGGCGACAAGACCGCGTCCGAGTAGCAGTACCAGTGAGGCGGCCACGAGAGTGCCATAGAAATCGAGTTCGAGCATTGAAACGCCACTCTTTGTCACTGTGAGAGAGGTGTTCCTGAGCGCGCTTTCGATCGTGCGCAGGGGCTTTATCGAAGATGCACCCGGAACACGCGTGCGGTGGTACGGCCGCCATTCTAAGTGGGAGGGGCTTGGTTCAATATGTAGGAAAAATCTGCAAAAACGGGGTTATCTGGTGCGCTCCAAGCTCAGGACTTGCCTGGAATTCCGTACTTGCGCAGCCGCTGGGCGATCGCGGTATGTGATGTCTGCAGCCTTCCCGCCAACTGTCGGGTCGAGGGATAGCTGGCATACAGGCGCTGCAATAGCTCACGCTCGAAGTCGCCTACCGCCTGTTCCAGGCTCGCCACCTCACCATCCTGCCCACGTGCCACTGAGGTTCCGGCGATATCCAGGTCGCCGATATCCACCAGGTTGCTCTCGCAGATCGCCGCTGCGCGGAAGATCACGTTCTGCAACTGGCGCACGTTGCCCGGCCAGGGGTTGGCCAGCAGTGCCGGATGGGTGGCCGGGGTCAGGCGGCAGGGCGGGCGCTGGATCTGGGTGCAGGCCTGCTGCATGAAGAAATGCGCCAGTGACAGGATGTCCTGGCCGCGCTCACGTAGTGGCGGGACTTGCAGGTTGAGGACGTTCAGGCGGTAGAACAGGTCTTCGCGGAAAGTGCCTTCGGCGACCATGCGTTCGAGGTCGCGGTGGGTGGCGCTGATGATGCGCACATCGACCTTCACCTCGCGGTCGCCCCCCACCCGGCGAAAGCTGCCGTCGCTGAGAAAGCGCAGTAGCTTGGCCTGCAGGTAGGGCGACATTTCGCCGATCTCGTCGAGGAATACCGTGCCTTGGTTGGCCAGCTCCATCAACCCGGGTTTGCCCCCACGTTGTGCGCCAGTGAAGGCGCCGGGGGCATAGCCGAACAGCTCGCTCTCGGCCAGGCTCTCGGGCAATGCGGCGCAGTTGAGTGCCAGGAATGGCGCGGCATGACGGCTGCTGACGGCGTGACAGGCGCGTGCTACCAGCTCCTTGCCGGTGCCGGTCTCGCCGTGCACCAGCAAGGGGGCATCGAGGGTGGCCACGCGCAGGGCGCGGGCCTTGAGCGTGCGGATCGCCGGAGAGTCGCCGAGTAGTGCATCGAAGCCTTCGGCGTGATCATGGTGCAGCGCCGACAGGCGTTCGCCCATGCGGTTGGGTGGATACAGGGTAAGCAAGCCGCCAGCGTTGGTGATCGGCGTGGCATCGAGAAGCAGGCTCTGGCCATTGAGCTGCATCTCGCGCATCGGCAGGTGGAAGTTGTTGTCGAGCAGGGCCTGGAGCAGGTCGCTGTCAGCAAACAGCTCGCCCACCGATCGACCGGCCGATTCGCGTCCGCACAACGCGATCAACGCAGGGTTGGCCAGCAGCACCTTGCCGGCGCTGTCCACTGCCAGCACCGGGTCGCTCATGGCCGCGAGCAGGGCGTCGAGCTGCAGGTGGCGACGCTGGCCGGGGAGGATGTCGACCACTTCCACCGACTGCACGCCGCGCACCTCGAACAGGGCGTCGTGCAGCTCTTCGAGCACGGCGGGGCTGAGTGTGGGGGCGTCGATGTAGACGTTCGGCGGGACCATCTCCACGGCATCGAGGTTGAGGTTGCGGGCACCGAGCAGGGCCAGGACTTCCTGGGTGATGCCGACGCGGTCGATGAAGCTGACGTGGATGCGCATGGGGGCAACGGGCGTGGGGGAAAGGGCGTCAGTATGCCATTGGCGAGGTGGAAGGCCCAATCGCGGGACAAGTCGGGACGCCGAACCGCCGCTGCGACTTGTCCTGCGATGGTGGTATTACGGATTACCCAGATGCTCGGGCTTGATCGGATCCCCGGACTTCACGTCCAGCTTCTGGCGGATGTCCTCGAACATGTGGTCGTAGAGCTTGTGCGGCGAGCTCAGGTTCTCGAATTTCTTCGGCGCCGGCAGGTGCGCCTGGGCCCTGCGGCTCAACTGCATGAGAAAGCTGGGCAGTACCTGGTCCTTGGCCAGGAAGAATTTTTCGTCGACCGTCTTGCCTTCGATGCTGCCATGCATGCGGAACTGGATACCGCGGCCTTCCGTGGGATCCTGAGTGGCTTCGTACTCGATGTTGAGGTCGTAGCTGTGATCATTCTGGTTCAGCGCCGTGCGCTCGATATGAACATGACCAGGACTGTACTGGGCCATGATGGCGTCCTCCGCAAGGTTGGAAATGGCCGGCGCCGTGCACCGGCCAACTGCACTCAACGGTAGCTGATACCTGGCTTGGCGGTCGATACCCGCGTACCGGCAGTACCCTTGACGATCTCTTCGATATTTTCCAGCGAGCTGATCACCGCAACCTTGCCCGTGTGGCGGGCGAAATCGCAGGCGGCCTGTACCTTCGGCCCCATCGAACCCGCTGCGAAGCCGAGTTTTTCCAGCTCGTCGGGATGCGCCTGGGCAATGGCTTTCTGCGTCGGCTTGCCAAAGTCAATGTAGGCGGCATCGACATCGGTGGCGATGATCAGCAGGTCGGCGTCCAGTTGCTCGGCCAGCAGCGCCGAGCACAGGTCCTTGTCGATCACCGCCTCGATGCCCTTGAGCTTGCGGTTTTCGTCGTACATCGTGGGGATGCCGCCGCCCCCGGCGCAGATGACGATGCTGCTTTTTTCCAGCAGCCACTTGATCGGACGGATCTCGAAGATGCGCTTGGGTTTCGGGCTGGCGACCACACGGCGGTACTTGTCGCCGTCGGCCTTGACCACCCAGCCTTTTTCCTTGGCCAGGCGCTCGGCCTCGTCCTTGGCGTAGACCGGGCCGATGAACTTGGTCGGGTCCTTGAAGGCCGGGTCGTTGGCGTCGACCTCGACTTGCGTCAGCAGGGTGGCGAAGGGCACTTCGAAGTCCAGCAGGTTGCCCAGCTCCTGTTCGATCATGTAGCCGATCATGCCTTCGGTCTCGGCACCGAGCACGTCCAGCGGGTAGGCTTCGTCGGGCTTGTAGGCCTGGCCCTGGAGCGACAGCAGGCCGACCTGCGGGCCATTGCCGTGGGCGATGACCAGTTCGTTGCCAGGGTGGATCTTGGCGATCTGCTCGGTGGCAGTACGGATATTGGCGCGCTGGTTGTCGGCGGTCATTGGCTCGCCGCGGCGCAGGAGGGCGTTGCCGCCCAGTGCAACAACGATACGCATGGGGAATGTCCTTTCTGAAGGGCTGCGCAAAACCTCTGTGGGAGCGGGCTCGTCCCGCGATGGCGACCTGCCTGACACACCGTCATCGCGGGACAAGCCCGCTCCCACAGGGGAGGGGGCCAGCCCGGAAGTGGGGGTCAGAGATCAGCCAGGGTCGATACCAGGATGGCCTTGATCGTGTGCATGCGGTTCTCCGCTTGCTCGAAGGCGATACAGGCTGGCGACTCGAACACGTCATCGGTCACTTCGATGCCGTTGGCCAGGTGCGGGTATTTTTCGGCGATCTGCTTGCCGACCTTGGTCTCGGAGTTGTGGAACGCCGGCAGGCAGTGCATGAACTTGCTGCGCGGGTTACCGGTGGCTTTCATCAGTTCCTTGTTCACCTGATACGGCAGCAGTTGTTCGATGCGCTCGCCCCAGGCATCCACAGGTTCTCCCATCGACACCCAGACGTCGGTATGGACGAAATCGACGCCCTTGACCGCCGCCTTCGGGTCTTCGGTGAGGGTGATGCGCGCGCCGCTTTCCTCGGCGTACTGCTTGCAGCGCTGCACCAGGTCGTCATGCGGCCACAGCGCCTTGGGCGCGGCGATGCGCACGTCCATGCCGAGCTTGGCACCGATCAGCAGCAGCGAGTTGCCCATGTTGTTGCGCGCATCGCCCAGGTAGGCATAGCTGATGTCGTGCAATGGCTTGTCGCTGTGTTCGCGCATGGTCAGCACGTCGGCGATCATCTGGGTCGGGTGGTATTCGTCGGTCAGGCCGTTGAACACCGGTACGCCGGCGAACTTGGCCAGTTCTTCGACGATCTCCTGCTTGAAGCCGCGGTACTCGATGGCGTCGTACATGCGCCCGAGCACGCGGGCGGTGTCCTTCATGCTCTCCTTGTGGCCGATCTGCGAGGAGTTGGGGTCGATGTAGGTGACGTTGGCGCCCTGGTCGTAGGCGGCGACTTCGAAGGCGCAGCGGGTGCGGGTCGAGGTCTTCTCGAAGATCAGGGCGATGTTGTTGCCCTTCAGGTGCTGCTGCTCGGTGCCGGTGTACTTGGCGCGCTTGAGATCGCGGGAGAGATCCAGCAGGTAGCGCAGCTCACGGGTGGTGTGGTGCTCGAGGCTGAGCAGGTTGCGGTTGTGGATGTTGAACGCCATGACAGTGTCTCCTTGAATGCGGTGAGTGCCCGGCCCACGCCTCGTAAGCGTGGGCCGGATCGAGGGCGTTAGTAGTCGATAGGGTCGCGTACGATCGGGCAGGTCATGCAGTGGCCGCCGCCACGACCACGGCCCAGTTCACCGGCGCTGATGGTGATGACCTCGATCCCGGCCTTGCGCAGCAATGTGTTGGTGTAGGTGTTGCGGTCGTAGCCGATGACCACGCCAGGCTCCAGGGCCACCACGTTGTTGCCGTCATCCCACTGTTCGCGTTCGGCGGCGAAGCTGTTGCCGCCAGTCTCGACCACGCGCAGTTTCACCCCGAGCTGCTCGCCGACCACCTCGATGAACGACTTGTTCTCACGGCGCACATCCATGCCGTAGGGCTTGCTTTCGTCGGGGCGGATGATGAACGGCACGATCTCGCGCACCACTTCCGGGAAGACCGTGACCAGGTCGCGGTCGCAGAAGCTGAACACGGTGTCCAGGTGCATCGCGGCACGCGACTTGGGCAGGCCGGCGACGATGACTTTTTCCACTGCGCCCTTGGCGAACAGGTTCTGTGCCAGTTGGCCGATGGCCTGGCGCGAGGTGCGCTCGCCCATGCCGATGAGCACGATGCCCTTGCCGATCGGCATGACATCGCCGCCTTCGAGAGTGGCGCTGCCGTGTTCCTTGTCAGGGTCGCCATACCAGATCTGGAAGTCGGCGCCGGTGAATTCCTTGTGGAACTTGTACACGGCGGTGGTCAACAGGGTTTCCTGGCGTCGCGCCGGCCAGTACATCGGGTTCAGCGTGACGCCGCCGTAGATCCAGCAGGTGGTGTCGCGGGTGAACTGGGTGTTGGGCAGGGGCGGCAGGATGAAGCTGGAGTGGCCGAGGTAGTCGTTGTACATCTTCACCACATCGGCGCCTTCGCTCTGTGGCAGGTCCTGGCCGGCCACGCCGCCGATCAGGAACTCGGCCAGGTGGCGCGGATCGAGGCCTTCGAGCCAGCTGCGCACTTCATTGGTCAGGCCAACGCCAACGGTATTGGGGGTGATCTTGCGATCGAGGATCCAGGCCAGGGCCTCCTTGTTCTGCACGATGTCGGTCAGCAGGTTGTGCATTTCCAGCACATCGACGCCGCGTTCGCGCATCTTGGTGACGAAGTCGAAGTGGTCGCGTTTGGCCTGGTCGACCCAGATCACGTCGTCGAACAGCAGTTCATCGCAGTTGCTGGGGGTCAGTCGCTTGTGCGCCAGTCCCGGGGCGCAGACCATCACCTTGCGTAGCTTGCCGGCTTCGGAATGCACGCCGTATTTCTGTTTATCCGTGGACATGATGATTCCTCCAATCATACGAAGACGTGGTCAAAGGGTCAGGAAGCCGTCGTATAACCCGTAGGCCGCCACCAGGGCGCCGACGATCACAGCGGCGAAGATCAGTTTTTCCACGTTGGTGAAAATCGGTTGGCCGACCTCGCGCTTGGCCTTGGCGAACAGGATCGCGCCAGGGGCGTAGAGCAGGGCCGACAGCAGCAGGTATTTCACGCCTCCGGCGTACAGCAGCCAGATCGCGTACAACAGGGCGATACCGCCGATGATCAGGTCCTTCTTGCGTTCGGCGAGGGCCTGTTCGTAGGTTTCGCTGCGCACCGCCAGCAGTACCGCGTAGGCCGCCGACCACAGGTAGGGCACCAGGATCATTGAGGTGGCGAGGTAGATCAGCGACAGGTAGGTGCTGTTGGAGAACAGAGTGATGACCAGGAAGATCTGCACCATGGCGTTGGTCAGCCACAGGGCGTTGGCCGGCACCTGGTTGGCGTTCTCGCGGCGCAGGAACTCGGGCATGGTGTGGTCCTTGGCGGCGGCGAACATGATCTCCGCGCACAGCAGCACCCACGACAGCAGTGCCCCCAGCAGCGAGATGATCAGGCCGACGCTGATCAGCACCGCGCCCCAGTGACCGACCACATGCTCCAGCACCGCGGCCATCGACGGGTTCTGCAGCTTGGCCAGCTCCGGCTGGGTCATTACGCCCATCGACAGCACGTTGACCAGCACCAGGAACAGCAGCACGGTGATGAAACCGATGACCGTTGCCTTGCCCACGTCGGAGCGTTTTGCCGCCCGCGAGGAGAAGATGCTTGCGCCCTCGATGCCGATGAACACCCATACGGTGACCAGCATCATGTTGCGCACCTGGTCCATCACGCTGCCGAGGTCGGGCGAGCCCAGGCCCCAGATGTCGGCGGTGAACACGTCGAGCTTGAAGGCGAACAGGCAGATCAGTGCGAACAGCGCCAGCGGCACGACTTTGGCCACGGTGGTGACCAGGTTGATGAACGCCGCCTCCTTGATGCCGCGCAGGACCAGGAAGTGCACGCCCCACAGCAGCAGTGATGCGCCGATCACTGCTGCGGGGGTGTTGCCTTCACCGAAGACCGGGAAGAAGTACCCCAGGGTGCTGAACAGCAGGACGAAGTAGCCGACGTTGCCCAGCCAGGCACTGATCCAGTAGCCCCATGCCGACGAAAAGCCCATGTAGTCGCCAAAGCCGGCCTTGGCGTAGGCGTACACGCCACCATCCAGATCAGGTTTGCGATTGGCCAGGGTCTGGAACACGAAGGCCAGGGTGAGCATGCCGACGGCCGTGATGGCCCAGCCGATCAGCACGGCACCTACGCCCGCGCTGGCGGCCATGTTTTGCGGCAGGGAGAAGATCCCCCCACCAATCATCGACCCCACGACAAGTGCAACTAATGCGCCGAGTTTAAGTTTTCCGGGAGAATCAGACATTTAACAACTCCATGCCAGGAGAAAGTTGACGACAGAATAAATCCGGCGCTGTAGTCATTCGCTGATGTGGATCAGTTCATGGCGCAACAGCGTGAGAGAAATTCTTTCTCGGGTCTCCTGGAGAGTGCCGACCGCTTTGCTGCAAGCCTTGTGCGCTGGCACCTCCATGTACTTCTAGAGCAAACGCTCTGTTTGGCTTGCGAACTCTCAAGCTAGTCGCTTTCACCGGTTTCGCAAATTTTTCACGGGCCTTTCGACAGGGTGTCGCGAATTTGCGAGTTGCTTGACAATGTGCACATTGGCCGCCGTCGTCATATAGACAAATGCGTTATGAGTGCTATAGCTTTAATGGCTTTGATTAATAAATAAGCTGTAACATTTATATGTAATGGCCGTTATGTTTCATACAGGCGACAGGCGTGAGGGAGCAGCAGATGGGCGAACCGGGACATAAGCTTCGCCTGGGGGCGCTGATCGCCCTGGTGGTCGGTTCGATGATCGGCGGCGGGATCTTTTCATTGCCGCAGAACATGGCCGCCCGTGCCGACGTTGGCGCGGTCCTGATCGGCTGGGCCATCACGGCCGTCGGCATGCTGGCGCTGGCCTTCGTGTTCCAGACCCTGGCCAACCGCAAGCCTGACCTGGACTCGGGCGTCTACGCCTATGCCAAAGCCGGCTTTGGCGACTACATGGGCTTCTCGTCGGCCTGGGGTTACTGGATCAGTGCCTGGCTGGGGAATGTCGGCTACTTCGTGCTGTTGTTCAGTACCCTGGGTTTCTACTTTCCCGTGTTCGGTGAAGGCAACACGCCGATAGCCATCGGCTGCGCTTCGCTGTTGCTGTGGGCGGTGCATTTTTTGGTGCTGCGCGGCATCAAGGAGGCGACCTTCATCAACCAGGTCACCACGGTGGCCAAGGTCGTGCCACTGCTGATCTTCATCGTCATCGCGGCCTTCGCCTTCCGCGCGGATATCTTCACCCGCGATATCTGGGGGCTGGGCAATCCGAAGTTCGGCAGCGTGCTGGAGCAGGTGCGCAACATGATGCTGGTGACGGTGTTCGTGTTCATCGGCATCGAGGGCGCCAGTGTCTACTCCGGGCGTGCGCTGCACCGGTCGGATGTCGGCAAGGCCACGGTGATCGGCTTTCTCGGGGTGCTGGCGCTGCTGGTGCTGGTCAACGTGCTGTCGCTGGGGGTGATGACCCGGCCTGAACTGGCCGGGTTGCAGAACCCGTCGCTGGCCTCGGTGCTGGAGCATATCGTCGGGCCCTGGGGGGCGATGCTGATCAGTATCGGGTTGGCGGTGTCGCTGCTTGGGGCGCTGCTGTCATGGGCGTTGCTGTGTGCCGAGATCCTCTTCGCCACCGCTCGCGACCAGACCATGCCGCGTTTTCTGGCCAGGGAAAATGCCAATCATGTGCCGGCCAATGCCTTGTGGCTGACCAACAGCATGATCCAGGGCTTCCTGCTGATCACCCTGTTTTCGGCCGGCACCTATACCAGCCTGATCTACCTGGCGTCGTCGATGATCCTGGTGCCGTACTTCTGGTCAGCGGCCTACGCCGTGCTGCTGGCCTGGCGGGGCGAGAGTTATGCCGGGCAGGCGGGGCTGCGGCGCAAGGATCTGGCGGTGGCGTTGCTGGCGCTGGTCTATGCGTTGTGGTTGCTGTATGCCGGGGGCCTCAAGTACCTGCTGCTTTCGGCGCTGTTGTATGCGCCGGGGGTGATCCTGTTTGCCCGGGCCAGGCATGAACAGGGGCAGGTGGTGTTCAGCCGCTGGGAGAAGCTGATATTCGCGGCGGTGCTGGTGGGGGCGGCGGTGGCGGCTTACGCGCTGTACTCGGGGGCGCTGAGTTTGTAAGTGGGCGGAGGTCGTAACCGTCACCAACGCGCTTGAGCCGAGCCCAGCTCGCATGCCCCGCGTGCCCAGTGCATATGGGCAGGCCCAACCTTCAACGGCCCCCTGATCCTTTGCGCGGTCCCCCAAGGTGTCCGTTCCAGATGCGGGTCGAGATCCTCGGGCGTTTCTGCTGCCAGGGGCAAGTCATCCCCCATCGTTCCATGCTCCACCAACAGCTTGGCGGTGCGTGCCAGGGACAGCCGTGCCCGGTAACCGGCCCTTCCACCCAGGCGCTGCTCCAGCCCACGGATCGCTTCGGCCGCCATCAGGTACCCGGTTGCATGGTCGAGCGCCTGCACCGGCAAAGGCACGGGTTTTTCCGTTTGTTTCCAGCGCATGCCTTCGCGGGCGATGCCGCTGCTCATCTGCACCAGGCTGTCGAAGCCGCGACGTTCCTGCCAGGGGCCGCTCCAGCCGTAGGCGTTGAGGCTGACGTCGATCAGCCCGGGGTTGAGCTGACGCCTGCGCTGTGCGCCGAAACCCAGATGTCCCAGTGCATCGGCGCGATAGCCATGCAGGAGGATGTCGGCCTCACCCAGCAACCGCTCGAACACCTTGCGGTCAGGCGTCGCGCGCAAGTCCAGGCGTGCACAGCGCTTGCCCAGGGTGACTTCGGCGACCACCGCCGGTTCGTCCCAGCCGGGTGGGTCGATGCGCAGCACGTCGGCGCCGAAGCCTGCCAGCAGACGGCTGGCTGTAGGGCCGGCGAGAATGCGGGTGAGGTCGAGCACCTTGATGCCGGCCAGCGGACGTGTTTCACAGCCTTGCCAGGCCAATGGCGCTGTCGCGTCGAAATGCTCGCGCAACACCAGTGGCTCCATGTTCACTGCCCGCCCCTGCGGGTGCTCGCACCATTCGGCCCAACTGCGCATCTTCGCCGCACAGCCTCCGGCTTCGACCACGGCGCTTTCCAGCGCCTCGCCGTCCCAGCGCCGGACCTGCTCGGCGACCGCCTGGCGATCGGCCGGGGTGCCCAGCACGCCGAGTGCGGCCTGGCGATGATGGGGAGCGTTGGTGTGCAGGCGAATCCAGCCATCGCGGGTGGGGTAGTCGCCGGCGACGGCATCCCACAGAGGCGGTGTCTGCCAGCCCTGGGGGCGCAGGCTGGTGGCAAACCAGAACGAGGCCAGGCGCCGATCGATGCTGACCAGCGGGCAGTGGTCGGTCTGGCGCTGCAGCAGGCTGGCCAGTGCCAGACCGGCGGCGGCCATGCTCGCGGCGGCCAGGTCGGTGACGGCGAAGGTCGAGGGCAGCCCGCCGACGCCGTGCCAGCGCAGGGCGGCATGGTCGAGTTTCAGTTCACGGGCGATGGTGTCGAGCAACTGGGGCATGCAGGATCCTCCTGAGTGGATCCCATTGCAGTACATCCCGCGCAAGGATGCAAATGCTCAGCGTTGCAGTTGGGCGGGCAGTGGTGCGGTGGGTTGTTCGGGGCGCGACCAGATCCACAGGTTGCCCAGGGTCATCCCGGCGATGGCAAGAAACACTGGCCAGTGGTGCTCGAGAACGGTGAGCATCAACCCTGCGCACAGCAGCATGCTGATGGTTGCGCTGACCTTGGCGCGGCGCTGGATCACCTTGCCGTTGCGCCAGTTCCACAGGATCGGCCCGAACAGACGGTGGTTCTCCAGCCAGGCGGACAGGCGCGGCGAACTGCGGGTCGCGGCCCAGGCGGCCAGGAGGATGAACTCGGTGGTGGGCAAGCCAGGAATGACGATGGCGACCAGACCTATCCCGAGGCTGACATAAGCCAGGATCGCATACAGCAGGCGGGACAGTCGGGAGCGGGCAAGTCGGGTCATGGTCTCACTGCAAAGCGGTCCGGCCACCCGAATGGTGGCCGGCAGGTGCGTCTCAGGCCAGCGCGGCATCCGTGGCGTAGGCGTGCTTGAGCAGCTCGGTGAAGCGCTCGAAGGCAGCGACTGCGCCACGCTCGGCGGCGGCGTCCTCTTCGGCCGACAACTCCAGGCCGTCGAGGATGCGGGTGAACTGTTTCCAGCCCTCTGCACGGCCGCCGGCCGGCTCGCCCAGGTGACGGGCGCCGAAGCTGTCGGACAGCTCCAGGGCCACGGCACGCTTGATCAGGAACGCTGCGCCCAGTTTGGAGCCTTCGGAGACGAAGATCCAGCCTAGGGCTTCGCCCAGGCTTGGTTTGACCAGAGCGCCGGCAACCGGGGCGGGTACTTCGGTGTTCAGGTCGGCCAGGTCCAAGCGCGCCTGTTCGGCCCGGCAACGTTCGGCCAGGTCAGGGACGATGGCGATCAGTGCAGGGTCGGTGTACAGCGCCTGCAGCTCGGACTGGAACAGGTACTGGGCGACGACGAAGCGGGCGAAGCTCTCGCGGCTGTCGAACGGCGCGTGCGACTTGACCAGAGCGTCCAGCTCGGTGTGCGGTGCGTGGGTGACCTGGTTCAGGCGTTGCGAGCGCAGGGCGGCGCGCTCGGAGGTGTGGCTGGTCATGGGTGCATCCTTGGGAAATGGGGCTGTCTAGGTACAAGACGAAAGAGAAGACGCAGGACAGTAAAAAAACCTCACCTGGGAGTGGGAGGCATTTGTGTTCGGGCGGGGGAAGGGGATGCCCCTTGCGGGGGCGGCACAGGGCCACTCCCGCAGGGATGCTGGCCTGGATCAGATGTCCCAGATCACATTGATGGCAAAGTTGCGTCCCGGCATGGTCAGGCGGTCGAGGTTGGCCGGCTGGGTCACTGCCGCCTCGCCAAGGCCGTCGTAGCCGCGCACGTCATCCCACTGCCAGTACTTCTTGTCGGTGAGGTTGTAGAGACCTGCGTTGACGGTCACGTCTTCGGTCACCTTGTAGAAGCCGGTCAGGTCCAGCACGCCGTAGCCTGGGGTGCGGAACTGCTTGCTGGCGCCGTCGGGGGCGAAGAAGGTGGAGTCGTCGACACGGTTCTTGCGCTTGACCAGTGTCCAACTGAGCAGGCCGCCGTAGTTCTGCTGTTCGTAGCCCAGGCCCATCACGGCGGTCAGTGGGTTGACGCTGTTCAGCGGCTGGCCATTGTCGTCGTTGCGGCCATGGGCGTAGGCCAGGGAGCCCTGGGTGTAGAGGCCTTGCGGCGCGCCGAAGTGATCGAGGTTCAGGCGACCCTTGAACTCGGCACCCTTGATGGTCGCGTGCTTGATGTTGTTGGCCTGGAAGGTCGAGCCCAGGTTGGCCGACTGCACGGCGTCTTCGTTGATGAAGTCGCGGTACTTGTTGTAGAACACCGCCACGTCGAAGTTGCCGGCGTCGAAGTTGCCGCGCAGGCCGGTCTCGTAGCTCTTGCTCTTCTCGGGTTCCAGGTTCGGGTTGGGTTCGACGCGATAGCCCAGGGTCGGGTTGTCGAAGCGCCCGTACATGGCCTTGGCGGTTGGGGTGCGGAAGCCTTCTGCGTACTGGCCATACCAGGTGTAGTTGTCGTTGAAGGCGTAGGTGATGCCGAATTTGGGTGAGACGCGGTGCCACTTCTTGTCCGAATCGTCGACGCTGGACGGTGCCGCGCCGGTGCCCTGGATGCCCCGCAGGAATTCGGCGGTCATCTTCGGTTCCATGCGGGTGTAGTCGTAACGCGCACCCGGCAGGAAGGTCCAGTTGTTCCAGCGGATCTCGTCCTGGGCGAACAGGCTGTAGGTGTTGATGGTCGGGTCCGGGAAGTCGCTGACCAGCGCCTGGCTATCACTCGCGCTGTTCTGGCCGATGGCGCGGCAGGTGCCGCCGATGTTCAGGCAAGTGCCGGTACCGCTGCGCGAGCCGGTGACCTTCTCGTGCTTGATTGTGGTGCCATAGGTGAGCAGGTGGTCGGTCTCGCCGATGCTGAAGGCTTTGTCCAACTGACCATCGAACACCCACTGGCGGTCCTTGTAGGTGGTCTGGCGGTCGCGGAACACCTGGCGACCGGAGGCGAAGTAGAGCTCGTCGGTACGTTGGTCGGTCTTGGCGATCTGGTAATTCAGGCTCCACTTGACGTGGTCTGCGACCAGGCTGTCGAGGCCGAACTCGTGGTTGATGCCGAAGCGCTCGCGGGTGACGGTGTCGTTGCCTTCACGCATCCGATACATGTTCGACGCACCACGGCCGGGGATGAATGGGCCGCCCACCGCGCTGAGGATGTTCTGGTCGCGGTCGTCCTTGTAGTGTTCGTAGGTGAAGCCCAGGCGCGCGTCGTCAGCGTAGTTCCAGCCCAGCTTGGCCAGCACGTTGGTGGTGCGCACGTCTTCCGGGTTGGCTTCGGTGCGGGCAAGGCCGGTGCCGCCGTGGCCACCGTAGGATTCGGTCTCGTGGCCGTTGCGCTGGCTCAGGTGCAGCAGACCGTCGAAGTCGCCCTGGCGGCCAGCGACGGTGGCGGAGGTCAGCCAGCTTTCGTCGGCCGAGCTGTAGCCGGTCTTCAGGCGCGCGCCGACGTCCTTGCCGGGCTTGATGATGTCGTCCGGATCGAGGGTGTAGTAGCTGACCGCGCCGCCGATGGCGTTGCTGCCGTACAGCACCGAGGCCGGACCACGCAGGATCTCGACGCGCTTGACGATCTCGGGGTCGACGTAATTGCGCTGGGTCTGGGCGTAGGGGCCGTAGAAGAAGCTGTCGGGGATCGACACGCCATCGACCTGGGTGAGGATCCGCTCGCCGTCGATGCCGCGGATGTTGTAGCCGTTCAGGCCGCTGCGCTGGCCGACACCGCCCACCGAGACGCCGGGCTCGTAGCGCACCAGTTGCTTGATGTCGTTGACGTTCTGGCGGTCCAGTTGCCCGCGGGTCTGCACGCTGACCGTGCTCGGCACCTGGCTTACGTCCTGGGCGCTGCGGGTAGCGCTGACGGTCAACTGTTGCAGGGCGATGGCGTTGCCTGCGGTCTGGCGCTCGAGCACGACGTTGCCGTTGCCGATCTTGCGAAAGCCCAGGCCGGTGCCGTGCAGCAGTTTTTGCAGTGCCGCTTCCGGTGCCAGTGCCCCTTGCACGCCCGGCGAAGCCACGCCCTCGGCCAGCTCGGCGGAGAAGCCGACCTGCCAGCCAGTGACTTCGCTGAACGCATTGATTGCCGAGACCAGTGGCTGCTGGGCAATGGCGAAACGGTAGTCGCCCATGCGTGGGCTGGCGGCCTGGGCAGGCTCTGCGGCCAGCGCGGGCAGGCTGCAGGCGCCACTGGCCAGCAGTGCCAGGGTCAGCAGGGACAGTTGCCCCATGCGTCGGGAAGAGGGGGAAGGGCGGGTTGGACCTGAGGACATCGGAAGCGCTCCCTGTCGCGCGAACTGTTATAGGTGAGTGCAGTTCTTGTTTTCGAACAAGAATCAGTTGCATTGGCTATAACGAGACGGACGTGGTGTGGGAGTCGCGTAAAAATAATTTAGTGGGGGCGGCGGTTCGACGCCCCCACAGGCATCACTCAGTTGAGAATCACCACCGCCGGATATTCGTGCAACTGCGCCGAGGTGATATGGGCCAGGGCCCGCAGGGTCTCCAGGGGCTGGTCCAGGCGGTAGTTGCCGGTAACGGCCACCTGTTGCAGGTGGTCGTTGCGGTTGATGATCCAGCCCGGGTAATAGCGGCGCAGTTCATCGAGTACCTGGCTCAACGGGCAGTTCTCGAACACCAGGCGGCCATCGATCCAGGCCAGTTCCTTGTGCAGGTCGGCGCGCTGGCGTTGACCGAAGCCATCAGGCCCGACGCTGATGCTGTCACCGGCGCTCAAGCGGATGCGCTGGTCGCTGGCGGCCTGCAGGTCGACGTCGCCGCGCTGCACGCGCACCTGCGCCTGGCCATCGAGGTAGCGTACGGCGAAGTTGGTGTCGCGTGCCTGGGCGCGCAAGGGGCCGGCCTGGACTTCAAGCGGCGGCTGGTTGCCGCCGGGCACTTCGAAATAGGCTTCGCCCTGCAACAGCCGCGCAACCTGGCGCCCGTCGCGCAGGTCACTGGCAAAGGCCGAGTTGGTGTTGAGCAGCACCTTGGCGCCATCGTCCAGTTGCAGGCGCTGGCGTTCGCCGACCACCGTCAGGTGATCGGCCTGCAGGCGCACTGGCAGGTTGCCGAAGGTGAACAGCCCGACCACCAGCATGGCCGCCGTGGCCAGCGGTTTCCAGTGGCTGCGCAGGCGCCCGCGCAGCGAAGTGCGGCGCTGTTGGTGCAGATCGCTCGCCAGGTGGCGCAGGGTGACGCCGTTCCACAGCGCTTCGACTTCGACATAGGCTTCGGCGTTCTGCTCGGCGGCGCCCAGCCAGGCTTCGAAGTCCTGGGTGTCCTGCTCGGTGGGGCATTGCAGGCGGATCAGCCAGTCCTGCGCTTCGTCCATGGCGCGGGCGCGGGCGTCTGGCTCGGCGGGCGATGGGCGAGGGGCGGGGTTGCTCACGGGGGATCCTTGCATGGCGTTTTTTGCAGATGATCGGCGCTGTGCGCAGGCATGGCAATAGCCAGCACCTGCCCAGGTGGCGAGCGGTCGCTTACTTGAGGCGGTCGGCCACACCCATGCAGATCGCCATGATCAGCTTCAGTTCCTTCTGCACGGTGCTGGCCGAGACCTGCAACTGCTCGGCGATTTCCAGGTAGCTGGCACCGTGCAGGCGGCTGAGAATGAAGATGCGCTGCTGGCGTGCCGTGAGCTGGCCGAGGCTGACGCTCAGGCGCTTGAGCAGTTGCTCGGCATGCACCGCATCCTCGCTGTTGCCCAGCGGCGCGGCGACATTGTGCAGCACCTGCTCGGGCACATCGTCGACCAGAGTGCGCGACTGCACGCGGCGCGCGCGCAAGTGGTCGAGGGCAAGGTTGCGGGCGGTCTGGAACACGAAGGGTTCGAGGTGTTCGATAGGGCGCTCACCCAGCGCGCGGGTAACCCGCAGGTAGGTTTCCTGCAGCAGGTCCTCCGCCGTGCTGGGGTTGCCGACCATGCGCTGCAAGGTGCGCAGCAGGGTGAGGCGCTGGGTGAGGAAGACTGAGTTGAACCGGGACTGACTCACGGGGAAACCTGGCCGACGAGGGGTTAATGATAATGCTTATCATCCATGCGCCAGGTCAAGCGGAGAAATGTCATGAAGGGGTAAAGGTGGGGCCGCCAGGCAGCCCCAAGGCCTTTCACTGCGCCCTGAACAACGCCAGGCAGTTGTCGAGCATGCGGTTGGAGAAGCCCCATTCGTTGTCGTACCAGGCCAGCACCTTGAGCATGCGGCCATTGGCGCGGGTGTGGTTGGCGTCGAAGATCGACGACAACGGGTTGTGGTTGAAGTCGCACGATACCAGCGGCAGGCTGTTGTAGCCGAGCACGCGCGAATGACGGCTGGCTTCGAGGAACAGGCGGTTGACCTCGTCGGCGCTGGCTTCGCGCTTGAGGTTGACGGTCAGGTCGACCAACGACACGTTGATCACCGGCACCCGCACCGCCATACCAGTGAGCTTGCCGGCCAGTTCTGGCAGCACCAGGCCCACGGCCTCGGCGGCGCCGGTCTTGCTCGGGATCATCGATTGGGTGGCCGAGCGGGCCCGGTAGGGGTCGCTGTGGTAGACGTCGGTCAGTACCTGATCGTTGGTGTAGGCATGGATGGTGGTCATCAAGCCCTGCTCGATGCCGAACTCGCGGTGCAGCACCTGGGCAATCGGCGCCAGGCAGTTGGTGGTGCACGAGGCGTTGGAGATGATCTGGTGCGAGGCGCGCAGCACGTCGTGGTTGACGCCATACACCACGGTAGCATCGGCGCCCTTGGCCGGCGCCGAGATGATCACCTTGCCGGCGCCGGCGGTGATGTGGGCCGCCGCCTTGGCGCGGTCGGTGAACAGCCCGGTGCATTCGAACACCACATCGATGGCTTCGGCTTTCCAGGGCAGTTCGGCGGGGTTGCGGATGGCGCTGACCGCGATGCGATCGCCGTTGACCGTCAGGCTCTCATGATCGGCCTCCACGGTGGCATCGAAGGTGCCATGTACGCTGTCGTACTTGAGCAGGTGGGCGTTCATCGCGCTGTCGCCCAGGTCGTTGATGGCGACGACCTGCAGGTCCTGGCGGTAGCCTTGGGTATAGAGTGCGCGCAGGACGTTGCGTCCGATGCGGCCGAATCCATTGATCGCGATGCGAAGGGTCATTGGCATTACCTCTGGCAGTCTGGGTGAAGCCTATGGCACAAAATGGGTAGAAGCTTCACTGAAACGGTTTTGTTATTGGAATTACAAGATTATTCACTCCAAGATAGAAAACAAGCATTTTTAGTGGCAATATTTTGGTAAACCTACAACGAGTGATCGAGCCTTCCACGCCAACGACCTTTCCGGCCCCTGCCTTGAGCCTAGGTCGCAACCGTTTGGAGTGGAAATGCCGGTTCAGGTCGCCCTTACACATAGCCTGGAGTCCAGTACATGCATCCGCGCATCCTTGAGGTCACCGCAAGGCTGACCGAACGCAGCCGTGCCACCCGTGAACGCTACCTTGAGCTCATTCGCGGCGCGGCCAGCGACGGCCCGATGCGTGCCAGCCTGCAGTGCGCCAACTTCGCCCACGGTGTGGCCGGTTGTGGCAGCCAGGACAAGCACAGCCTGCGGATGATGAACGCCGCCAACGTGGCCATCGTCTCTGCGTACAACGACATGCTCTCGGCGCACCAGCCGTACCAGCACTTCCCCGAACAGATCAAACAGGCGCTGCGCGAGATCGGCTCGGTCGGCCAGTTCGCCGGTGGCGTACCGGCCATGTGCGATGGCGTGACCCAGGGTGAACCTGGCATGGAGCTGGCGATCGCCAGCCGCGAAGTGATCGCGATGTCCACCGCCATCGCCCTGTCGCACAACATGTTCGATGCCGCGCTGATGCTGGGCATCTGCGACAAGATCGTGCCTGGCCTGATGATGGGTGCGTTGCGCTTCGGCCACCTGCCGACCATCTTCGTTCCTGGCGGGCCGATGCCTTCGGGTATCTCCAACAAGGAAAAGGCCGACGTGCGCCAGCGCTACGCCGAAGGCAAGGCC
Source organism: Pseudomonas sp. RW3S2 (assembly GCF_014268955.1). Taxonomy (NCBI): domain Bacteria; kingdom Pseudomonadati; phylum Pseudomonadota; class Gammaproteobacteria; order Pseudomonadales; family Pseudomonadaceae; genus Pseudomonas; species Pseudomonas sp. RW3S2. The sequence continues at coordinate 161,721 of NZ_JABWRM010000015.1, forward strand.
AGCCGCGAGGAGTTGCTGGAGTCGGAGATGAAGTCTTACCACAGCCCTGGCACCTGCACCTTCTATGGGACGGCCAACACCAACCAGCTGGTGATGGAGGTCATGGGCCTGCACCTGCCGGGGGCCTCGTTCGTCAATCCCTACACCCCGTTGCGCGATGCCCTGACCGCCGAGGCGGCCCAGCAGGTCACGCGCATGACCAAGGCCAGTGGCAGCTTCATGCCCCTGGGCGAGATCGTCGACGAGAAGGCGCTGGTCAACTCCATCGTCGCTCTGCACGCCACCGGCGGCTCGACCAACCACACCCTGCATATCCCGGCGATTGCCCAGGCTGCCGGGATCCAGCTGACCTGGCAGGACATGGCCGACCTCTCCGAGGTGGTGCCGACGCTGTCTCACGTCTACCCCAACGGCAAGGCCGACATCAACCACTTCCAGGCCGCAGGCGGCATGAGCTTCCTGATCCGCGAACTGCTCGACGCCGGGCTGCTGCACGAGGACGTCAATACCGTGGCCGGCCACGGTCTGCGCCGCTACACCCAGGAACCGTTCCTCGACGACGGCAAGCTGGTGTGGCGCGAGGGGCCGCAGCACAGCCTGGACGAGAGCATCCTGCGCCCGGTCGCCCGGCCATTCTCGGCCGAAGGCGGCCTGCGGGTGATGGAAGGCAACCTGGGGCGTGGGGTGATGAAAGTCTCTGCCGTGGCGCCGGAACACCAGGTGGTCGAGGCTCCAGCGCGAGTCTTCCACGATCAGCAGTCGCTGGCCGATGCCTTCAAGGCTGGCGAGTTGGAGCGCGATTTCGTCGCCGTGGTGCGCTTCCAGGGCCCACGCTGCAATGGCATGCCCGAGCTGCACAAGCTGACGCCGTTCCTCGGCGTGCTGCAGGACCGCGGCTACAAGGTCGCGCTGGTTACCGACGGGCGCATGTCTGGTGCGTCGGGCAAGATCCCGGCGGCGATCCACGTGTGCCCCGAAGCGTATGACGGTGGGCCGCTGGCACGGGTGCGCGATGGTGATATCGTGCGCGTCGACGGTGTCGAAGGCACGCTGCAACTGATGGTGTCGGCCGAGGAGCTGGCCGGGCGCGATCAGCCTGATGCGCCCCTGGGTAATGACCTGGGGTGCGGGCGCGAGCTGTTCGGCTTCATGCGCGTCGCGTTCAGCCCGGCAGAGCAGGGCGCCAGCGCCTTTACCTCTGCCCTGGAGCGTTTCAAATGAAGGCCTCGCTGGTCGGTGACATCGGCGGTACCAACGCCCGCTTTGCCCTGTGGCGTGACAATGACCTGCACGCGGTGCAGGTGCTGGCGACAGCGGACTATTCCAGCCCCGAGCAGGCCATCGAGGCCTACCTCAAGGACCAGGGCCTCAAGCGTGGCGATGTCTCGGACGTGTGCCTGTCGGTAGCCGGCCCTGTCGATGGCGACGAGTTTCGCTTCACCAACAATCACTGGCGCCTGAGCCGCTCGGCCTTCTGCAAGGTGCTGCAGGTCGAGCGCCTGTCGCTGATCAACGACTTTTCCGCCATGGCCCTGGGCATGACCCGCCTCAAGCCTGGCGAGTTCGTAGAGGTGTGCCCCGGGCAGGCGGACGCCGCGCGCCCGGCGCTGGTCATCGGCGCGGGTACCGGCCTTGGCGTCGGCACCTTGCTGAGCCTTGGCGAGCAGCACTGGATGGCGCTACCGGGCGAAGGCGGGCATGTCGACCTGCCGGTGGGCAATGCCCGTGAGGCGGCGATCCACCAGCAGATCCACAGGCAGATTGGCCATGTCAGCGCCGAGACCGTGCTCAGTGGTGGTGGGCTGGTGCGGCTGTACCAGGCCATCTGTGCACTGGATGGCGACACACCCCGTCACAAGACCCCGGCGCAGATCACCGATGCCGCGCTGGGCGGCGAGCCGCAGGCCCTGGCGGTGATCGAACAGTTCTCACGTTTTCTCGGGCGTGTCGCGGGTAACAATGTGCTGACCCTGGGGGCGCGTGGCGGGGTCTATATTGTTGGCGGCGTGGTGCCGCGCTTCGCCGAGCTGTTCCTGCGCAGCGGGTTCGCGGCAAGCTTTGCCGACAAGGGCTGCATGAGCGGCTACTTCCCCGGTGTGCCGGTATGGTTGGTGACGGCGGAGTTTTCCGGGTTGCTCGGGGCCGGGGTGGCCTTGCAGCAGAGGCTGGACCACTGACGGTCGGTTGTGGTGCCCTTCGCGGGCAAGCCCGCTCCCACAAAAAACTGTAGGAGCGGGCTTGCCCGCGAAGGGCATCGACGCCGATAGAATGTCGCCACAACAGGCATCAAGACCTGTACCGACCCAAGGGAATTCATTGTGAGCACTGCCGGTAAAACCATCCTGATGGTCGATGACGATCAGGACATTCGCGAGCTGCTGCAGACCTACCTCAGCCGCTCCGGCTTCCAGGTCCATGCCGAACCCGACGGCCAGGGCTTTCGCCGCGCGCTGGATGCCGGCAACTACGACCTGGTGATCCTCGACGTGATGCTGCCCGACGAGGACGGCTTCAGCCTGTGCCGTTGGGTGCGTCAGCATCCGCGTCAGTCGCGGGTGCCGATCATCATGCTCACCGCCAGCTCCGATGAAGCCGACCGTGTCATCGGCCTGGAGCTGGGCGCCGACGACTACCTGGGCAAGCCATTCAGCCCGCGCGAGCTGCAGGCGCGGATCAAGGCCCTGCTGCGTCGCTGTGACTTCACCACGGCCACCCCCGCCAGCGCGGTGCTCACCTTCGAAGACTGGCGCCTGGATACGGTCAGCCATCGCCTGTTCCACCGCGATGGTGAAGAAGTGATTCTCTCCGGTGCCGACTTCGCCCTGCTCAAGCTGTTTCTCGACCATCCCCAGCAGATCCTCGACCGCGACACCATTGGCAATGCCACCCGCGGGCGTGAACCGATGCCGCTGGACCGCATCGTCGACATGGCGGTCAGCCGCCTGCGCCAGCGCCTGCGCGACACCGACAAGCCACCGCGGCTGATCCGCACCGTGCGCGGCAGCGGCTACTTGCTTGCAGCGAATGTCAGCTGTGCCGGCTGAGCAGGCCACCGAGCGCCGCTTGCGCCTGTTGCCGCGCTCGCTGCTCGGGCGCATGTTGCTGCTCACCTTGCTGGTGGTGCTGATCGCCCAGGGGCTGTCGAGCGTGATCTGGGTCGCCCAACTGCGCGCCAGCCAGTTGCAGGGGCTGCGCGCCAGCGCCAGCAGCCTTGCGCACTCGATGAGCGCCAGCGTCAGCTACTTCCGTTCCCTGCCGGTGGCCTACCGGCCGATGGTGCTCGACCAGTTGCGCAGCATGGGCGGTACGCGCTTTTTCGTCTCGCTCAACGAAAAGCCGCTGGGCATGCCGGTGCTGCCCATCACCCCGCGCAAGCAGGCGGTGATCGAGGTGTTCCAGCAGGTGCTGCACGAGCGCCTGGGCCAGCAGATGGAAATCTCCGTCGAGTTCGTCAGCCCCGACGACCTGCGCATCTTCAACAGCGGCCTGAAGCTCGACGAGCTGCCGCGCTCCTGGGCCCACTACGCGTTGACCCTCGAACCGCTCAACCCGCCGGTGCTGGTCACCCAGATCCGCCTGGACGAAGGCGAGTGGCTGTACATCGCCTCGCTGCTGCCCGAGCCCTATACCGGCCTTGAACCCGAGCGCCTGCCGCGCCAGCAGATCGGCTTCATCGCCCTGACCACCCTGTTGCTGCTGTTGTTCATCGGCCTGCTGGTGCACTGGCAGAGCTGGCCGCTCAAGCGCCTGGCGCGGGCGGCGCGGGAGATGTCACTGGGGGCGGACGTGCCGCCGGTGGCTGAAGGTGGCGGCAGCGAAGTGGTCGAGGTGGGGCGCGCGTTCAATGCCATGCGTGAGCGCATCAGCCGCTACCTGACCGAACGCTCGCAGCTGTTCAGCGCCATCTCCCACGACCTGCGCACGCCGATCACCCGACTGCGCCTGCGCGTGGAACTGCTTGAAGACGAGCACCTGCAGGCCAAGTTCAGCCGCGATCTCGACGAGCTGGAGCTGCTGGTCAAGGGCGCGCTGCAATGCGTGAAAGATACCGACATCCACGAAAACATCGAACCGATCGACCTCAACCAGGTACTGGAGATTCTTGCCGAACCCTACCTGGGCGATGGGCGCATCACCTTGGAGGGCCGCGCGCTGGCGCCGTACCCTGGCAAGTCGCTGGCGCTGCGCCGCTGCATCGGCAACCTGATCGACAACGCCATCAAGTACGGCGAGCGTGCGCACCTGCGCATCATCGACAGCACCGAGGCCTTCGTGCTGCAGGTCGACGACCAGGGGCCGGGGGTGCCGGAGCAGCGCCTGGAGCAGGTGTTCGAACCGCATTTCCGCCTGGCGGGGCAGCAGCAGGGGTATGGGCTGGGGCTGGGGATTGCGCGCAATATCGCCCATAGCCATGGCGGGGAGGTGAGCTTGTTGAACCTGCGTGAGGGTGGGTTGCGGGTGACCTTGTGCCTGCCCCGGAATATTGATTGACCGGGCCGGCCCTATCGCGGGACAAGTCGCAGCGGCGAACCGCCACTCCCACAGGTACTCCACTGGTTTCGAAATCAGCGGGGTACCTGTGGGAG